>JBCBJE010000090.1:0-10596 GCA_038523735.1 Cyanobacteria bacterium J06626_18
ATTCTGGAGAACTTGGCGCGGGCGCATCGACAAATGGGGCAACCCACAACGGCATTGGCGTACTGGCAAGCAGTTACGGCGACCTACACATCCCTGCAAGACCAAGCCGACGTAGGACGCACTTTGAGTGAACAAGCTCAAGCCTACAACCAACTAGGTCAACCTTTTCAGGCAATCAGTCTGTTGTGTACAGGAAGTATTGATTTGCCGGGGACTGCTTCTAGCGCTGCCGATCAATCACTACTTCTGGATGCTGCCAGTCCAGATGCCGAGAATGGGGACATTCTGAATGCAGAGGCATCTGATGCAGCCTACACCTGTCAACCCGGGAGTGCAGTAGACCTCACGCAACGCTACGGCAATCCTGATGCTCAGGTCGCGGCCCTAGGCAGCTTAGGCGAAGCCTATCGCTCGGTTCAAAACTACGACGCGGCGCTGTGGTTTCTGCAAGCGGGCTCAGCTATCACCGCAACACAGGAGCATGCTCGCTACAGAGCCCTCCTACACAGCAGTTTGGGGTACACCTACCAAGCAAAAGCGGAGCTGAACTACCAGCAAGCGGCGGCAGCGCTTCGGAGTGCCTCGGGGGATGAGAATCCGTTTCATACAGCAGCGCATACAGCCCGCGAGTCAGCCCTGGCCGAATTTGCTAAAAGCCGTTCTCTTGCCCGTCAAACAACCGATCCCGCAATGGAAATCAAAGCGTTGTTGGGCCTTATGGGTATACATATGCAAACGGGCGATCGCACCCAGGCAGCAAACCTCCGCAATGAGGCGATGCCGCTTCTGGCACAATTAGCCCCTAATCAAGAAACGGCCTATCTAGCGCTGCAGTTAACCAAGCAATATCGCCCCCTCGCCGACGCCAACGGTCAAGCGCTGACCGATGCGACTTACCAGGCATCGCGCAGTCAATGCCGAGACATTATTCGCGATGACTCAACCTGGGCACTACTGCAGCAAGCGAATGCGATCGCCGAAGGATTGAGAAACAACCGTCTAAGAGCCTTCACCCAGGGAGAAATTGGGCATTTCTATGAGTGTGCAGGTGACTATGCAGCCGCTCGGGATTGGACCCAGAAGGCCCGGTTAGCTGCTAGTGACGATCAGGTATTGGCGCTCGACACGCTCTATCTCTGGCAATGGCAAATGGGGCGGATTTATGCCGCTGTGGAGGAGCCAGACCAAGCCATTGAGTTCTACAACCAGGCCACCACCAACCTGAATCGCATCCGGGACGAAATTTTAGCCAGCAATCAAACCCTACAATTCGACTTTCGCGATGCTGTTGCTCCTGTCTATCGAGAAATGGCCGCGATTCAGCTCTCACAAGTGCCCACGTCGCCGACTGAAATCCTGGCAGACAGAGCGGCAAGTCCACAGCTGAAGGCCACGCAAGTGAGAAACACCACAACCAGCACCCAGGTAACAGCTGAGGCCCAGCAGAGTGAAACCAGGATCCGCGACGCACTGGGAAATATTGACAGCCTGCAGTTGGCAGAACTCCAGAACTACTTTGGGAGTGATTGTTTGGTACCCGTGACCGATCGCCGTCTGGATGAAACCTTGGCTCAGAGCAGCGGTGAAGGACAAGCTGCAACCACCACGGCCCTGATCAGCACCCTTATCTTTCCTGACAAAACCGCCGTCATCCTGACACTGCCGAATCAGATGCGTCAGCTTCACTGGATTCAACAGCCTGAAGATGCGTTTCGTCAAACCATTGTGGCCTTCCGTAACAGTCTGGAAGATACCGCTAATGAACTGGAAGGATACGATCCCCAACTAGCCCAGGCGCTGTATCGAGACTTTATTACGCCCTTTGAACCTCAGCTAACGGCTAACAATATCGAGACGTTAGTGTTCGTCAGTGACGGAATCCTGCGCAACATCCCTATGGCGGCTTTATATGATCGCGACCGCGACCAATATCTGATGGAGCAGTATGCCATCGCGATCGCCCCTTCGCTCCAGCAGACGTCTCCTCCTGTGACTGACGCATCGGCTCGGCGGGCCCTCGTCCTGGGTCTCACACAAGATCCCGTTGTGGATGGCACCGGACTCGGCGCGTTACCCGCCGTCAAGCGTGAGGTGGAGGATGTCGTATCGTTGTTGCCCAACAGTGAACTGCTGCTAAACGAAGCACTCACCCAAGAGAACCTGCAACAAACACTGACAGCAAACGCCTATCCTGTGCTGCACATTGCTACCCATGGCCAATTTGGGACTGACCCCAACAACACCTACCTGGTGATGGGAGACAAGGAATCCAAGCCAGCGGAGGTACCAGGTCCCGCCAACAACCGACTATTGCGGCTGGGAGAGCTAGACACCCTCATTCGCGAAGGCGCGCCTCGCGACAGTCTGCTCGAGCTGATTGTCTTGAGTGCCTGCCAAACAGCCAGCGGCGATGAACGATCCACCCTAGGGTTGGCGGGTGTTACCATCCGGGCGGGGGCCAAAAGTGCACTGGCATCGCTATGGGCGGTCAACGATGAAGCCACCGCTGATCTCATCACTCACTTTTATGCGGGTTGGCAGGCTGGACTTTCCAAGGCAGACGCCCTGAGGTCAGCTCAGCAGCAGGTGCTTAAGGATCCTCGGTATCTGAACCATCCGGCGTATTGGGCAGCATTTGTTCTGGTTGGAGATTGGCAGTAGAGCTGTCTGTCGCAGCGATTTGCCGCAGGGCTTCACTGTGAGGTACTACACCACTCTCCGGATCTGGCGACGCCTCAGCATCGGCTTCCAAATCGGCTAACTCCGTTAAGAGGGTACGGCGAAACGCGATCGCCTCGGGACTAATGGGCGTCGCCGAAACTGCAGCCAGAGTGTCGTACCACAGTCCGGCTTGGCCCAACTGGGCAGCTTGCTCCAGGGGCAGATCGGCCAAGTCGGCAGGCGATCGCTCAGCGGCTTCCACCACGGCCATCTGGGCTCGGACCTTGTAAATATCGCCCGGACGCGAACTACAGCGCAACAGCACCTGCCATACGTAGTCAGTGTCTGCCTTGAGCCCGCCCCCTTCAGACGGCAATGTCAAGGTCATAAATCCTTGACTGCTGGTGAATTGATAGGGCGTATCGAACACCCTCCGGGGACCAGTTTCAGTCAGTTCGTAAATTTGGAATTCGCCTTCCAGTGCACTGCTGACAGGGACAAACCAAGTAAAGGTGGGGTGTGCGGACAGTGTCTGACCCACATGCTGTTGAGGGGCCAAGGGAGTCATCTGCAGCCCGTTTTGGCTGACGCCGCAAGTTCTGCCGCCGGAAGTGTCCGTCGGTCCAGTGGGGGCGCGACTGTCGGCGGGAGGTTCATAGGCGCGACCGCCGGTACTGTCGGTAGATATCACAGGAGGTCGCGCATCGGGAGCGGGATCGTACCCAGCCGTCCCAGGGGCAGACATCGTGAGCAAGGTACCCACCAAGCCCGTGAGACCCAGCCCACTAGCTATGTAAGTTGAGAGTCCTATCTGCTTCCATGTCATCGCGATCGTTCCTAAAGTTTAGGGGTAGAAAATGCACTAATCAAAGAAAATGCACCAGTCGATAGGAGTGTCTTTTCGAGAATACGACAACCGTACAGGATTCACTACAGAATTTCAGGCAAGATTTACGGTCCTTTTTCAATTAAGCGGGCGATCAAGTTTTGTCCGCGTCGCTGCCATAAACGCCAGGGCGACAAAGGTCGCACCGGCCAAATCAGCCAGCATACCGTTCCCTTAGGCGTTTGGGGACGTCTTGCAAACCGCCCTCCCAAACGTCGGGCCAGTGCCTCCGCCTGCCGTGTTCCCCGACCTCGCATACTCCTACTAGATTTGTTAAGTCCAACGCTGGATTTAACAAGGCTGGTTCCATTGACAGCGATGTCTTCGTTAGAGGTGCCTTCACTGCGACTCAGCCCATTATCCAGAACCTGTACGATGCAATCGTTTTGCTCTTGCTTGCAGGTAACCGCCAGACGGGTCGTTCTGACAGAATGCTGCTCGACATTACACAGCGCTTCCTCTAAGAAGCGAATGATATCTTCCTTATCTTCCAAGCTCAAAAAGCTGGCATCAATGGGACAAAAATCCGTTATTTTGATTTTGACCTTATCAAAATAACTAGAAGATTCCTGAATGCGATTGCGATAGACCTGATAAAGAAGTTCGTGTAATGGCCCTTCTAAATCAATGGCATAGTTGCGGGTGACATAGATACGCGTCTGTAGAGTTAAATACTCTCGCTGCATAAACTCATAGATACTCCTTAGTTCACTATCAATATGATTCAGTTCATGGTTTAAAGTGTCTGAAGGCATGGGTATATCGTTAGAAGAAACCTTCCGAATCAAGCCCTTTAATGCCTGTAGTGGGCCATTATGAATGGTGTTATAGCTCTGCTCAATCACTCGCTGTCGCTCATCCAAGCGGATTTTAATATCCTGCTCACGCTGATAGATTTTGTAGAGAACTGTGCTACCTCCATTAAGAAAATAGACAATAAAAACGGGGAAAACTGGAATCCAAAAGCCTACAAATATCAGGCCATAAGCGATCGCAATCGGCAAAATTCCCAATCCGATAAATATAAGCAGGATAGCGGGAAGCTTCTTTTTCAGGTGGACAAGACCCATCCCTATCAGTCCCCAAAGTCCGATCCACAGATATTCCCATGGTGCTGCCCACGGCCTTAAAAAAGGTCGCCTGTCTAGCACAGCGCTGATAATTTGACTCACAGTGTGGGCCTGTAGCACTAACCCTGGTACCTGGCGAGGATTCGGACTCACCACAGCAGCCGAATTGATATAGTCCTTGGAGCTAATCGCCGTCATGCCAATGATGATGATGCGATCGCGCAACCAGTCTGCAGGCACCTGCCCTGCCTGCAACTGACGGTAGGTGGCCCGCCGAAATGGCTGCTCGCCACTGCGAAAATTGATCAGGACAAAGGGATTTCCCCCGATATCTTTATTCACGTAGCCACCAGAGTTTGGCTTCAGGCGGGGTAGTTCGGTGTCGCCAAATCGCATTGCCTTAGGGTCACGGACACCGTTGTCTAGGAACAACCCCTCGGCAGCCAAATAGCGCGAGGCCAACTGAATGGTCAGTGAGAAATGAAAATGCTCGTCGAAAGGGCTGTGGGTTGCTAGCAGGCTGCGCCGGATAAAACCATCGACATCTAGGGGAGCATCGACAAAGCCAATTTTGTCTCGCGGAACTCCGGCAGGGGCTGCAATAGGAGAATTGAGCACTTTTTCGATGACGAGAATTTCGGGCGACGTTTGTAATAGACGGAGCAGCGCTTGATAGGGATCTGTATCAACGTCAACTGTTTCGGTGTCTGAAGCCGGAATGTCCTTAAAAATATCTAAGCCAATGACACGGGGATTGTAGTCTTGCAAATCGGTCAGCAAGTCCGTCAGAACTGCATCAGGAACCGGATAGGCCCCCAACGCCTGAATATCTTCATCGGTGAATTCAATCAGCGTAATGCGTTCATCGGGTGTTTCAGCCGGTCGCCAGCGCAGAAAAAAATCCAGCGTGCTAAGTTCGATGCCCTGCCAAAGACCCACCATACGGGCTAAGCAGACCACTGCAATAACGCCGATCCCTCCTAGGAAGAGACTTGTCGATCCTCCGCCTAGCGAACTGATCCAGCGAAACGCTCTTTTTTGCATCCCCTATCGCTTGCTCATCGGCGTTGATTAATCGATGAGGCCTTCTTCACGCGCGCGCAGTTCGGTCTGAATTCGCATACTCTTGTCCGCTTCAGGATAAACGCCCAACACGTCCTGAACTTTCGTCCAATAATGGCGCACTGTCCGTTCTGCAATATTCATTTCCTGTGCGATCGCCCGATCCTTCATGCCCTCTCTAAATGCTAATTCTAATACTCTCAGCCACTCGGGTTTAATCTCAAGTCCCATCCGCATCTCGCGGGGGGTGTACACAACGCCTTTCAGTGCCCAGTCGACTTTGGTGAGCATTTCCTGCATGGGTTCGCTCTTGTCCACAATAGTTAGGCCACCTTGGTGGGCATCGATGCTGGGCTTGATGCGGACCAAGGCTTTGATGTAAGCGCTCTGGACGACAAAGTTGTAGTCAGGATAGGCTTCCAGCAGTTCTCTTAACAAGTTAATGCCTGTTTCGGTCTGGGCCGTAGCCTCATCCGATTCTGGCAGTGAGAGGTCCACAATGACCACATCGGGCTGTAAATCACCCAGTTTGTTGCGGGCTTCCTGAGCAGTTTGGGCTGTGGCGATGTCGATGTCGGAATATGCCTGCTTCAGGGCGAGTACCGTTCCATCCAGCACGGAAGCATGGTCATCAACCACAAAAAATTGTTGTTTTTGGCATTGGGTGCTGATCATCTTGCAACATCCTCAGGGTCACACTAACAAAGCTTATGTCGTTTCGACAGTAGACCACCGAAATGATAGAGATAGATTACGTCCTTCTAAAGCTAAGTGGTAGTCAATCGGTGACAAAAAGACCACCATGCGACAAAGATCGTGGATCTTTGTTTGCAGGGTTGCTGTGTCTTTACACGCACAGCGCAGCGTAATCAGAACGTGTTTGTGACTTTTGGTGCGGCTAAAAGCTAGATGCATTGAGGCAACGCGCCCAGCAGCCCCAATATCACTATCCAATCCCTGGAAGAAGGCCAGGATGGCTTTGTTAATGTGCAGGGGGTCGCTGATGCCCCAATCTTCAGTGCGCTGAATGACAAACTGGAAACCTTTGTCATCCCCAGTGGAAGCCTTCAAATGGGCAGCGATCGCAAGGGGTAAACTTTCTTCGGCAAAGGGCGGGATCAGGCGATCCATAAACCCATTTAGCGACGCCTGTAACGATTCGAGCTGCTGAATCCAGGTCTGGTACTGCTCAGGGGCGTGATCATGGGGGGCGATCGCGGCCAGTTCCAGACTGCGACGCAGAGCAAACAGCTGCTGCAGCGAACTATTCCGAACGCTATCGGCTTCGTGAGCCAGTAGCGCTGACTGCTGCTGATACCATTTCCGCACGGTCTTGTGCATACGCTGCCCCACCCAGCGGTGCCTAGCCAGCAACAAAGACAGCACAAGAATTACTAATGTCTGAAGAATCACAAGACTCACTATCGAGAACTTGACTGAAACGAGACTCACTAGTCTTCTTTGCTACTGTAGGCCACTAGCTTTAAGGGTAGTGGACAATCCTTACCAGCTGTAACGTCTACTTCTGCCAGGGACTTTGCACTTTTCTGCAAGGTTTTAATAGCGGAAGGTGTCGGAATCGCTGCTTTGCAATGTAGTTGTGACCTGTCGGCTTTACAAGGTTTGTCACGGGCTTTCTTTGGGTTGTGCGATCGCAGCTTGATGGATGCCAATAACCCATGATCGCGATGAACCCGACATAAACGAGTGAAGCGTCAACACTAAGAATTAGGGCTATTCCCTTTGGGAAGACGTTGCCAACAACAAGCTCAGTCCGAACCGTGACGATTCCGTTTACCTTGAGCTTGTCGGAGAGTCGCTGAGGCCGCCTTCATCATTTACGGTCGCAATAGCAACGAGTATGAGATGGCAGGCGATATCAGCAAGCGTAGATACTGTTTTGATTTCTAATAACTTCAACTGCTCAGCCAGCCAAGCTTTCTGTGCTTTCACTTGTATCATTCACGTATTCACTTTCTATATCTCAGGCCAAAACTGAGCATCGATAACTTGGACTATTGTAAAGGGACATGTTGCCGGAAACGTATTAATGGGCATCGCGGTTTCTTTGGCAGCATCGCGACGGGCACGACGATAGTATTTGGCGACCCACTCCTCATCCTTCAAAAACCGCTGCAGGCTAGGACTATCCTCCAAGCAATCCTGAATATTATCCCGGCAGTTAGCAATGGTCACTTCCCAGCTTTTGGTGCGCCGCTGCGGTTGATACTGCCACTTGAGCAAATGCATCATCAGTACTTTTAGATAACTGCCAAGTTCCTTCTGTTCGCTTCTGCCCAAGTCGGCCAACTCCTCGATCAGATTATCCGCATCTAACTCGGCCCACTGTTCCCTCTGTAAGAGTGCAATTTGGTGCTGTGTCCACTGATGGAAGTCGCGATCGTAAAGTGGAGTTTTCATAGGTATTTCACTTTCAGTTGTTGAGCCATCAGTGACATGTCTATGGCTCCCAGCAGAGGCTTGAGTCTATTTTAGGTCTCGTTTATGGAAATAAGGATCATGTGACTACAGGTGGCAGGCTAAACACGGTAGCAAATCATCTTCTTCATCTAAGACGGCTGCCAAAGCCTCTGCTAGTGACTGACGGAAGACGCGATCGCTATCCTCTAAAGTTGCTTCTAGCGCTGCCTTTAAGTAATGTGCGGCATACTCTGGGTCTGCGAGTCTGACAAGCAAGTCACTGCGATAATTCTTGACTAGCATGGTCATTTGCTTCCTTGTTCACAATGATCTATTGTCCTTGGATCCACTGTCCTCGATTCATGTCTTAAAGTTTCTCAAACGTTCAGATATCTTTGATCTCTTCACCCAGATAACGTTCAACGAAGGCTTTTGCTGCCTCGGGCTTGAGTTCTTTTAGCGCCCTCACAATTTCCAAAACTGTATCTGCTGTAGGGTCGCGCTTCTCATTTACCCACCGATAGACATTATTGCGCTCAACATTCATCTCAACCGATAGGCTGTACTGGCTAATGCCGTACTCCTCCAAAACCTGCTTGAGTGCTTGCCCTGCCTTTCCCATAGGCTCATCCTGTCAGAGAATTTGCAAGCCTCAAACATCCTAGTGGTTGACAGTCATCCTAAAGGTCGATTAACATCCTCGAAACGTCCTAGTGGTTGACATCCTGCCATGCAAACTCAAGCTTTCCTCTCAAGTACCTCCGATTTTCCTGAAACGGTTGGTGTAGAACTCTCGTTCAAGCTTCACGCCTATCCCAGGTCAGATCGCGAACCCGTCAAGCTCCTCGTCATTGGTTCCAGAGAAGCCGTGACCGCTATCGTCCATAGCCTTCACCATCACCGCTTTGCCGAAGTCTTTGAATGGACAGACTTTTTGCCTGCACCCACGGAAACGAATCCTCTGCAAACTCGTCCTGGCCAAGTGATGAAGGCATTGGTGAAATATTTGCCGAGGGAATGAGAGAGTCAGTAAGCTGGTTGGGTTGCGAGAAAGGTGGTCCAGCGATCATGCTATCAGGCTGTATCTTATGCAGGCTTAAATTCCAGTGTCAGACCTGCAGCATTCAGTGCTGAAATGAGGGTCTCAAGTGTGGGATTGTCTTCTTCCAAGGCTTGGCGAATACGTTTATCGGAAGTTCCGGTTTGATTCAGATTTGCCTGATTAGTCTGTCTTGCATCAACAACATCTTTGAGGGCCAGTAGAAAGGACTCGCGATCGCGCCATCCTTCAGAATTTCGTCTAGAGCAGCCTTCAAATACAGTGCAGCAAACTCTGGATTCGCCAATCTGACCAACAAGTCGCTCCGATAGTCTCTCACAGGCATACCTTAGTTCCCCTCTTGTTCATCCTGATACGCCGCTCAATACGTTTGTCCGCTTGTCCTCAAGCAACCCTAATTCGATACTGGCTCTAGAGCGGGCCATACCTGGTTTTGGGCATGGTGCTAATTCTGATTCTCGACATAGGCGATCGCCGGTTTAAGCTGGGGACTACTCACCGAAAACGCCCCATAGCTGGCTTGCCACTGAAATCATACTTTTTCCAGCGATGCCACCCTATTGCGATAACGAGCCGATATTCGGGAGCCTGAGCGATCGCCAATCTTCCGAAGAGGATTGCTGATGAGCCCTGGAATTCCATTCCGGGGCGGTATATGTGGTCATGCGATCGGCTATCTGTTTCATTGGACACACGCGATCGCTGGAATTCCATTTGGGGATGGGGATGGGAAGCAGGCGATCGCTCTCCAAAAGCTCACAAAAATCAGGAGGCTATCAAAAGGTTGGTGTTTTGCAAGATCCCGACGAGAATTTTGAGCAACGTTTCCGTCTCTTCAGGGACTCGGTAGAGCTTGAAGTCGGCTACAAACTGGTGTTCTTGACGACGATAGACACCAAATTGCCAATCTTGTCCGGTTGTGACCGCACCGTACAAAATGGGACTTTCGGAATCGGACCATTGATCGAGCGCAATTAGTTCTACTGCTAGCTGGGTCAATCCACTGTCCAGGTTTGCTCGCTTAGCTTCGATGACGAGAAGATTTTGCGCCTGAAAGTAATAGTCAAACGTGCCTTTAAGCCACTGACTAACGGCAACTGGATATTCCACCCGTACCCGTTGCTGAGTGGTCCGGCACACTTCGCGGATGATAGGGGCAATCAAAAATTCACGCCGCGCCTGTTCGCTGGTAATTCCGACGTAGCGAATGCCATCTTGAATCTGAGCTTGTACCTGCTCTAAACCCTCAAGCGACTTTTCATAATGCGGTAGCGGTAGCTCGGTACGATCTATGGAGCAGCCCAAGTCAGCCAAGATGTCTTCGATATCAAAGGGCAGCTCAAAGTACTTGCTAAACGTGTAAGACTCTTCTGGCTTCAGAACTTTGGGAGTACGGACCATATGCTACGAGTGAAAGTTCTGCCTTAATCATAAAA
>JBCBJE010000091.1:0-10576 GCA_038523735.1 Cyanobacteria bacterium J06626_18
GAAGCTGCCAGGAACCCAGGCGTAATCCACTTGTTCGCCATGGGGATCGATATCAACCCCATGCCGCTTGAGACAGTCTTGACAGCCTGCAAGCAGTTTTTCAGTAATCAGATCATTGAAACGACCGATCACCAGAGCAAATCGAAAGGGTTCGCCCTGGTGAAAATTCCCTTCGAAAACAGCCATGAAATTCGACAGCCTAGACAACTACACCACAAGGTAATTGAGACTGCCGACGATGACAACCAAAACTCCCCAAACAACAGAGCCTAATAAGATGAACCGCTTGGACTGTTCCCAATTCTGGGGCGACGCATAAGCGACTGGAACACCGACAACCATGATAAAAGACAACAAAACGAGTGCCAGGAGTGTTACCTGGAAAATAATCACCATTTTTTTAAATCTCTGCTCTCAACACAGCATCGTCGGCTACCTCAGCAAATGATTGCTTGTGACCGACAGTATGTTAGTAAGCTATCAGAAATGTGGATGCTGCGGAAGTCTTGAGTTGAAGAATGGGTTGGTGGGAGTAGTTGGTAAGAAAAGGAAAGAGCGATAGAGGGGGAATGGGGGGACGCGGCAATAGGGAGATGGGGCAATGGATTTGGTGCTGTGCCATACAACGGCTGACTTTGACACGCTGGGAGCAGCTGTTGGGCTGACGCGACTATACCCAGGGACACGAATTGTTTTGACCGGTGGATGCCACCCTACTGTGGGAGCGTTTTTGGCTCTGCATCGTGATGAGTATGCGTTAACTGAGCATCGCGCTATTGATATTTACGCTGTTCAATCGATTTTCATTGTTGATACACAGAAGCTGGAACGTTTGGGGATCGCGGCTGGCTGGATTCGTGAGGTGGCTGAGCGCGGTGGGCACATCACCACTTATGACCATCATCATCAAGCCGAGGGCGATATCCCTGCTGGAGCGTTCTATCTAGAGGATGTCGGCGCCGCTACGACGCTGGTTGTTGAACAACTGAGGGAGCAAGCGATCGCACTCACCTCTGCCGAAGCAACTGTAATGGCGCTGGGCATTCACGTTGATACCGGCTCGCTAACGTTTGCGTCGGCGACACCCAGAGATGCAGCGGCGCTGGCTTGGCTAATGGAACAGAGTGCCAATCAAACGGCGATCGCAGACTATGTGGAGCCCAATTTATCGTCTGAACTACAGGACTTGCTAGAGGTTGCACTGGCTCAATGTCAGCGTGAAAGTCGCTCGGACCACACCTTGGGTTGGGTGATGTTGACACTCCCTCACTATGTTCCGGGGTTATCGGGTTTAGCTGATCGCCTGCTTGCTTTGCTGGGAGTGGATAGTCTAGTTTTGGCTGCCGCGTATCCCCTAAAGGGAGTCTTAAGTAAGGGTCCCCAAAAGCTAGGGTTGATTGGGCGCACCCAGGGACGTACGGCGGCCAAGGGCGATCGCCCAGGCGTCAATTTTCAGGCTATATTCGCGCCGCTTGGAGGCGGTGGTCATGCCGCTGCCGCTTCGGTGACGCTGACAACAGATGAGCCGACGACGGTTCTGGAACAAGTCTTGACAGCGGTGCGATCGCAAATCCCTGCCATGCCTACAGCTCAGGATATGATGTCAGCGCCCGTCCGCACTATTCTTCCTACAACGCTGATTACCGAAGCTCAGCGGGTTCTCCTACGTTACGGCCATTCAGGCTTGTCTGTGGTGGATAGCGATGGGCAGCTCGTGGGGATTATTTCGCGGCGTGATATTGACCTGGCCTTGCACCATGGATTTGGTCATGCTCCAGTCAAGGGGTATATGACCACCCGCGTCAAAACGATCGTCCCCTCAACGACGTTGTCGGCGATCGCAGCGCTTATGGCGACCCATGACATTGGCCGGCTACCAGTAGTCGAAGCGGGACAAATGGTAGGCATCGTAACTCGAACGGATGTGCTAAGACGGCTCTATAGTCAGCCGCCGGACGAATCCACTCAAGTCGCCAAAGTGCCTGCTCCAAACGTTTCCGCGCCAGCAGCTCCACAACTTTGGCAGGCTTTACAGCAGCGCTTATCGCCACAGTTGTGGAAGATGCTGACAGACATGGCAGCGGTTGCAGCTCAGCATGGCTGGCAACTCTACCTCATCGGCGGGGCAGTTCGTGACTTTTTCCTAACGCCTGATTCTGAGCCTCTGATGCTTCAGGACGTAGATTTGGTTGTCGATAGTGCCTCGCAAACCTTGGCGATGGGGGCAGGCGTGGTGTTGGCTCAAGCTGTCCAAGCTCAGCATCCGCAAGCGGAACTGCAGGTCTACGGACGGTTTCAGACAGCGGCTTTGGTATGGCATAAGGACCCCGCGCATAACCAGACGCCACTAATGGTAGACATTGCGACGGCCCGTACCGAGTTCTATCCTTATCCAGCAGCTAATCCAGAGGTGGAAGCGAGTTCAATTCAGCAGGACTTATATCGTCGTGACTTCACCATCAACGCCCTAGCGATTTGCTTGACGCCACCTCGTCCAGGACATCTGCTGGACTTTTTTAATGGACGGCTTGATTTAGAGCAGCGCCACATTCGGGTGCTCCATGCCAACAGCTTTATCGAAGATCCGACGCGTATCTATCGAGCCGTAAGATTTGCCGTACGACTCGGCTTTGTCATCGAACCACAAACAGAAGATTTTATTCGCCATACAGTTGAGAGTGGCCTTTACCGCCGCCTTCAGGCAGAGATGGTGAAGCTGCCCTCCTTACAAACCCGTCTCCGAGCCGAGTTGAAATATATCCTCGAAGCGTCCTATTGGGAAAGGGCCCTAGCGCTGCTTAGTCAGTTGGGTGCCCTGACTTGCCTTCATCCAGAGCTAGCCCTCAATAATCATCTTTGGCAACAACTTCGCCGCCTCAGCCGCTGGCTCTGTCGGCTCGAGCTATTGGCCACCCTCACCCCCTGGCAACTGCGTCTCGAATTGTTGCTGACCGCGATCGCGCCCGAGGCACGACAGGCCGTAGCCGCAAACCTACAACTACCCCAGACTAGCGTCAATCGTTTAGCCAACCTGGCTGATACTGAGAGCCGCTTGCTAGCACAACTACCGCAGTGCGATCGCCCCAGCCAATCCGCCCGCCTCCTGCAGTCCTGTGACTTCGAGACGTTGGTTTTGATCAGTGTCCGCTTGCCGCGCCAGTTAGGTAGCACCATCTGGCGCTACCTAACCACCTGGCGTTATGTCGAGCCCCCCCTCAATGGCAATGACCTGAAGCAACTCGGATATCCTCCTGGCCCCGAATACCGTACGATGCTTGAGGTCCTCAAAGCCGCTACCCTCGATGGTCAAGTGAGCGACCCAGCAACGGCCCAAGCGTTCATCAAGCACCGATACCCGGTAGATTCTCCCGAACGTTGATTTGAGAGATGGAAAGGGAGAGGGGATGAGGGGGTGATAGGGAGAGGGGGAGAAACCCTAGGGGTAAGTTCAGGCGATCGCTATCGGGAAATCCCAAGCTCTGCACTCGCAACCTGCCCGAACCATCGCAAGAAACCAGAAAATGAGAGAAGAGGGTAAGGGTGAGATGGGTAGTGGGTAACGGGGTTTAGACTTTGGACTTTGACTATTGGCTTCTGCCTCCTGAGCGCTAACGATTACCAATTACCAATGACCCACGATCAACGTTTAACCAAGAACCAATCCGTATCGCAAACACCTTCGCTTAAAATCGCATACAGGATAGATTGAACAGACCGAACTGAAATTAATAACTCGGATGGGCTGAATTCTATGGCGCTTTCTCCAGGCACCGCTCTGCAAGATGGTCAATACGTTATCGACGCGCTGTTAGAAGCTGCGCCTAATGGAGACCTGTATTGGGGCACTCATATTGCGACAGGAACGCAGATGTACATTCAGGCCGCCCCCCTATCGACTGCGGTGGATACTTCTGCTTTGTCGACATTGATTGCTCATCTGCAGGGTGTTTCTTTTGCCGCACAGGCTCCCTTACCTAAGCCTTTTCAGCTCTTCTACGGCGAGGCCAAGACACTGTGTTTAGCGATGGGTATCACAGTGGGCAGACCCTGGACGTTAGCCTATCGGACCCATTCCCCAATGCCGCTTGAGCAAGCTCTGAAGACGGTTAGAACCGTTGCAGAAGGGACACTCTGGTTAGCGGAAAGAGGGGTCGTCGGCATCGACTTGTCCCTCAATCGAATTTGGATAACGGCAGATGGCGATCGCGTCACCCTAACGGGGCTACCACAAGAGCATATTGCGGGTTTACAGACAGCCGACAGTGACGATACAACTGCGGCAACGGTGCGATCGCTAGCAAAACTGCTGTACAGCATTCTCTCAGGAGCACTGCCACAAACGGATGCGCCGACCCTGGCAGAGATGCTGCTGCTGCAACAGCCAAACATAAATCCGTCCGTCGTGGAGGCGATTCATCAAGGACTCGCGACATCCTCGGCGTCGGCATTCGAAGAGACCGTTCGCAAATGGCTGGCGATATTGCCCGATGCACTTCCCCCTCGCTCACAGCCTGAGCCAGCACAGGCTGTATCAGTATCGCAGGATTCCCCGCCATCACCCATCAAAAGACGCTGGGGGCTGTATCCTGCCTTGGGCATGACGGCAGTGATGGCGGCTGTTGGCGGCATTACGTTAGGAACCGCTTGGCGCCTGAATGCGGGGAGTCTACCCGGCGATATTCAGCTTGAGCCGGACCAATCCTTTCCCCCTCAATCAGACTGGTCTGGCGATAATCCCGAAGCCGCCTTCGAGACGCCTCGCCGGTTCACCTGGGACGAACCAGAAGAAGAGGAGGATTGGACTGAGCATTACTGGGAGGCTACCGAACCAGAACCCGAATGGGAACCTGAGGTTTCTGAAGAGCCTGAAGAGTTTCCCGAAGAGACGGAATTTTCTGAGGATGACTCGCCCAAAGCTCCGGCTCCTTGGGCTTCAGGAGAACCGGTCAAAAAGTCATCGAATGACAAAACGTTTCCCGAAGAGGCAGAAGTACCTGAGACACCCCTAGAAACATTTGTAGCCCCAGAAGAAGAACTTTCCAATATTCCTGAGACGGTCGAATCTGATCGCGACGTTTCTCCCAAAACTGAATGGACTCCCGCACCGGCTCCCGCACCGGCTCCTACGTCGGAGAGTTGATGGGACAAGTCCCCCCTTAGTGTAGGGCTAAGCCCTACACTAAGCGCTTACACCGAAGGTTCAGCGTCGCAGCTTCAGGTCAAGCGCTCATGCTGAAACCCATCCCCTCATCTTCCTATTCTCAATTTTTGTCAAAATTCCTTTGTTGTCGAAATTCCTGACCAGGATTAGAACGAATTCCTCACCAGGATCAGAACGAGGGCGTTATAATTCTTGGGGATGGGCGTAACAAAGTGTGACATTATGAGCAACCCTATGGTGCATGCCTTTTTTGTCGGTCGAGCGCTGGCAGCATCGCTTGCCGAGCAGCTTGAGCAAGCAACAACAGAGGCACTCAGCAACTTGGGTAAGTTCGATGCCGAGCAACGTGAAAACTTGAGACGCTTTACCGATGATGTGGTGGCTCGTGCTCAGCAGCAGGAAGTTGATGCCTACCAGCAGGCGTCTACTGCTGACCCGATTTCAACCCCAAGAGCAACAGAGCAAGACCTGCAGGCCACGATTGATAATTTGCGGGCGGAAATTGCTCAGGTTAGATCGACTCTGCAGCAATACCGGGCGTCCTTAAATTGAGCCTTTTGGATTGCTGCACTGCGACAGGCTTGAATCTTTCGATGGTTTGTTACTTCACCGCCAGTTATTTTAGGAGTCTGAGTGTCTGCTGTTTACGATAAGGCGAGTTCCACTCCCCCGATGTCTGAGGATGAGTTAAGCAGAGAATCCGAGTTGTCGGACCTGGCTGCTGCATCTTTGGCAATGGCTGATACGGTTACTCCTGATGGCAGCACTTCCAATGCAGAGAGGAATGGCTCAGCTTCTCATGTCTCGGAGAGTAGGGCTTCTATCGATTCTGTGAGCCCTGAATCAGCTCCGGCCACGTATGCCAGTGGTCGAGCGTATCGTTGGAATCGCAGGCGCTATTCGCGGACGAAGCGATCGCTAGATATCTGGTCTTTTGTGTTCCGGTTTCTGGGGGCTCGCTGGCTTTACAGCAAACGGTGGAGCTATCGCGGCGAAAGAACAGCCGCAAAGCTGGAAGCGCGCCGCCGCAAACAAGCGATTTGGATCCGCGAAACTTTTTTAGACCTAGGGCCGACATTCATCAAGCTAGGACAGTTGTTTTCAACTCGGGCTGATTTATTTCCGATTGAATACGTCGAGGAACTGAGTAAGTTACAGGATCGTGTTCCAGCCTTCAGCTACGAACAGGTTGAAGAAATTATCAGATCTGATTTAGGTAAGTCTATCCCTGAACTGTATCGAACCTTCGACCCCATCCCTCTGGCAGCGGCCAGCCTGGGGCAGGTTCACAGAGCGCAGTTGCATTCAGGGGAAGAGGTCGTTGTCAAGGTGCAGCGTCCTGGTCTCAAGCGGCTGTTTGAGATTGACTTGGCTATTTTGCGGGGGATTGCCTATTACTTCCAGCGCCACCCCGAATGGGGCAAAGGACGCGACTGGTTGGGCATTTATGAAGAATGCTGTCGCATCCTCTGGTTAGAAATTGATTACATCAATGAGGGGCGCAACGCGGACACCTTCCGGCGTAATTTTCGTCAGCAACAAGACTGGGTGCAGGTTCCTCGTGTGTTTTGGCGCTACGCTTCGCCACGCGTGCTGACGTTGGAATACATGCCAGGCATCAAAATCAGCCACTATGATGCGTTGGAAGCAGCGGGTCTTGATCGCAAACGCTTAGCTTATTTAGGTGCCAAGGCTTATTTGCATCAACTCTTGGAGGATGGCTTTTTTCATGCGGATCCGCACCCCGGCAATATTGCGGTGAGTCCTGAAGGGTCACTTATCTTTTACGACTTTGGCATGATGGGTCAGGTTCAACCCATAACCCGTGACCGACTGATGATCACCTTTCTGGGGATTGCTCAGCGGGATGCTGATCTGGTTGTAGCTTCCCTGGTCGATCTAGGAGCCTTAGCAGAAGTTGAAGACATGGGGCCGGTTCGTCGCTCTATTCAATATATATTGGATAATCTGATGGATAGGCCGTTTGAGGAGCAGTCTGTTGTTGAAATCAGTGATGATTTGTACGCGGTTGCTTATGATCAGCCTTTTCGGTTTCCGGCTACCTTCACCTTTGTAATGCGGGCCTTTTCCACACTGGAAGGGGTTGGGAAGGGGTTAGATCCGGACTTCAACTTTATGGAAGCTGCTAAACCGTTTGCGACAAAACTCATGACTAACAGCAATTCTCCCAACTCTACCGATACCTTATTCGGGGAAATCGGGCGTCAGGCAGCTCAGATGAGTACAACTGCTTTGGGGCTTCCTCGCCGATTGGAGGATACACTAGAAAAACTAGAACGGGGTGACATTCGGGTACGCGTCCGCTCGATTGAGACGGATCGTATTCTCCGACGTGTGAGTAGCGTCAATATGGCGACTAACTACACGCTTTTGGTCGGTGCCTTTGTTCTATCGGCGACTATCTTGTTGGTCTATGAATATCTCTGGCTTGCGATCGCTGCATTCGGTGTAGCAGGCATTGCCGGCATTGGCCTGGTGCGTCTGATGCTGCAGCTAGGACGGGCAGACCGACTGCCATAGTAGGGGAAAAAGGTCATGCTGAGGCTACTTTTCTCTGGGATGACTGACCCAGGGCTCTTGCGATCTAGCAATCAGGACGATTATTATATCGATCCCGATGGCCGCTTCTTCATTGTGGCCGACGGGATGGGTGGGCACGCAGGCGGCAAAGAAGCTAGTCATATTGCGACAAATGCCATTCGCACTTATCTGGAAGAGCAGTGGGATGAGGCATTGACGACGCAGGAAGTTCTCCGCAAAAGCTTGATGCTGGCGAATCAGGCGATCGTCGATGACCAAAGGCAGAATCCAGAGCGAGCCGATATGGGGACGACTGCAGTCGTCCTCACGTTTAGAAAGCGGGATGGACAGCCCTGGTGTGCCCATGTGGGCGACTCACGACTGTATCAGCTACGCGGACCCAAAATTGCACAGCTGACGGAAGACCATACCTGGATTGCCAGGGCCGTCAGAGATGGTGAGCTCACTATCGACCAATCCCGAACCCATCCCTGGCGACACGTGCTATCTCAGTGTCTGGGGCGGGAAGATTTGAACCGAATTGATATTCAGCCTATCAAGTCACAAGTCGGCGATCGCTTTTTACTCTGCAGTGATGGGCTAACTGAAGAATTGCCAGACTCAATGATTGCGGCTCATCTGAAGTCTATCCGAGCCTCAGAAAGTGCCGTTAAAGCCTTGATTCACTCCGCTAAGCAGCGAGGGGGGCGGGACAATATCACTGTCGTTCTGATAACACTGTTGCCTGAGAAAGAGGCCGCAGAAAGTGAAGTCCCTACAGATTTTGTAGTACCTTAACATGTCATACAAAGCAGTTGCTAAAGCACTTGCCCCTGAAAAAATGGTGGCGTCGCCAGGCAGCCAGATTAAGCTTAAAAGCTATAACGCTGGGTATACTGGAGAACTAAAAAAGAGTGAGGCTAAAGAGTTCTTGAAGTGGAGCATTGAAGAGCTAGCCAAGTTCCAAGATAAGCTCTATGCCCAAAATACTCACGCCTTGCTGCTCATTTTTCAGGCGATGGATGCAGCAGGCAAAGATAGCACCATCAAACATGTCATGTCGGGAATTAATCCCCAAGGCTGTCAGGTGTTTGGCTTCAAGCAGCCCTCTGCAGAAGAACTCGACCACGACTATCTCTGGCGATCTTTTAAAGCGTTACCAGAGCGCGGTCGCATTGGTATTTTTAACCGCTCTTATTACGAAGAAGTGCTGATTGTCAGGGTTCATCCTGAGCTGCTGAGCAGGCAACAACTACCATCTTCAACTCAAGGTGAACATCTCTGGACGCAGCGATTCGAAGAAATTAATAACTTTGAAAAGTATTTAGTCAATAATGGCGTTCACGTTTTGAAGTTTTTCCTACATCTCTCCAAAGAAGAACAGAGAGAGCGGTTTTTAGAGCGCATTAATCGACCTGAAAAGAACTGGAAATTTTCTATCAGTGATGCCCAGGAGCGTACTCACTGGCATGAGTACATGCGAGCCTACGAAGATGCGATTACCCATACCAATACAGACTGGGCTCCCTGGCACATCATCCCTGCTGACCATAAGTGGTTCACCCGCTTGGCTGTAGCTCACTTTATCAATCAGAAGATGCGATCGCTAAACCTGACCTATCCAGAGGTATCGGCAGAGCATCTGCAGCATTTAGCCGAGGCCAAGGCAATTTTGGCAAAGGAGTAAGGTTTCATGACTGTTGTAACGGAATCATGATCGTAAACGTTGTTCCTTCGCCAATTTTGGATTGGCAGGTTAAGCGCCCGCCGTGTTTTTCGGTAACAATTTGATAGCTGATGGAGAGGCCCATGCCGGTTCCTTTGCCGATGGGTTTGGTTGTAAAGAAAGGGTCGAATAGGCGATCGCGGATGGTTTCAGGAATACCAGAGCCATTGTCTGTAATGTGGATTTTCACATGTCCAGTATCGGTTTGGTGAGTTTGAATAGCGATCCAAGCGTCCCTTTTGCTGGGGCTTTCTCCCATGCGAACTTCTGCTAAGGCGTCGATCGCGTTACTGATAATATTCATGAAAACTTGGTTCAGTTGCCCGGCGTAGCATTCCATTTTCGGTAAGTCGCCGTATTCTCGGATGACTTTGATTGCGGTAAGGTCCGGGCCTGCCTTAAGGCGGTTTTGGAGGATCATCAGGGTGCTCTCAAGTCCTGCGTGAAGGTCAACGGCCTTCATTTCGGCCTCATCCATCCGCGAGAATGTCCGCAAAGACGACACAATACCCTGAATTCTCTCGGCGCCAACCTTCATTGAATTGAGGAGTTTGGGCAAATCTTGCATCACGAACTCCAATTCCATCGCATCTGCTTCTTGCTGAATGTTGGGATGAGGGTTGATGTAATGCCTTTGGTAAAGTTCCACCAACTTTAGCAAGTCTTCGGTGTAAGTACGAGCATAGGTAAGATTGCCGTAGATAAAGTTGACGGGATTATTGATTTCGTGAGCAACCCCTGCCACCAGTTGCCCTAATGAAGACATCTTTTCACTTTGGACCAAGTGAGACTGGGCTCGCCGTAACTCTTGTAGTGTAGTTTGTAAGGCTTCTGCTTGCTGACGTAGCCGGGTTTCTGAGAGTTGAAGCTGCACTTCTGTCTGCTTACGCTTAACCCCCAGGGCGATTTCGTCAGCCACCATACCGAGTGTCTCCAAGGCTTTTTCGGACAGAGGCTGACGGGCAAATACGGCTACGACGCCGATCAGAGAATCATCCACAATCAAAGGATAACCAGCAAAAGAGACTATCCCTTGGCGTTGGGCCCACTCAGGGTTACTGATGCGAGCATCGTTTTGCAGGTCGTTGGTGAAATGGGGCTGTTTTTCAGCCGCAATCAAGCCTATCTTGAGCTTGCCAACAGGAATC
>JBCBJE010000092.1:0-10392 GCA_038523735.1 Cyanobacteria bacterium J06626_18
ACGGAACAGCAAAGAGAATAATGACCGGATCTAAGTAGCTGTTGTACTGGGCTGCTAGTACCAAAAAGACGAAAACAATCCCTAAGCCAAAGATGATGGGAGCCTGGTTGCCTGACTCGATTTCTTCCAGGGCGCTGCCAGTCCACTCATAGCCGAGGCTGGTGGGCAATACTTGCGCCGCGAGCTCCTCCATGGCCGCGATCGCCTCTCCCGAACTCACACCCGGTGCGGCCTGACCGTTAATTTCAATCGAGCGCAGCAGATTGTAGTGGTTAATCGTTTGAGCCCCAGAAGTTTCGGTCAGCGTTACCAAATTGCCCATGGGCACCATCGAGCCGCTGTTAGACCGTACATAGATCAGCTGGGTCCGAACGGTAGGCTTGATCAGCCTGCACGTAGACCCGATAAGTGCGACCTTGCAGGGTGAAGTCGTTGACGTAGCGCGACCCTAGGTAGGTTTGCAGCGTCCCAAAGACTTCGTCAATATCGACCCCGAGGGATTTAGCCTTGCGCCGATTGACCTCAATGATGATCTGCGGGGTATTGGCTCCATAAGTGCTGAACACCCCTTGTAGGCTTTCGTGTTGATTGGCCGCCCCTAACAGACCAAACATGTTCTGGACAAAGTCATCAATGCTTAAGGTGCCGCGCCGATCCTGGAGTTGAAACTGGAACCCGCCAAAATTGCTCAATCCTGCAATAGGGGGTGCGTTTACAGGGAAGACACTGGCTTCAGTAATCTCTGATAACGGTGCAAAGAGTCCACTGATCAAACTAAAGACTGAGACGCCGGGTGGTCGCTCTTCCCATGGAGACAGGCTGGTGAAGATGGCACCGCTGTTCGCAGTGTTACCACTAAAGCCAAACCCACCAAGCGCGAAATTAGCCCGCACGCCTTCTTGCTCTGCAAGGATGTCTTCGACTCGACGCATAACTCGATCCGTTTCGTTCAGCGACGAGCCATCGGGGCCTTGGATGATGGTAATGAAATAGCCCTGATCCTCTTCTGGCAGGAACGCCGAGGGGACAGTGTTGTAGACCCAGCCAGTGAGTACCAACAAAACAACAAACGCCCCGAGCACAAAGAATTTAAGTTGGTTGAGGAGTTGCAGACTGTCCGCATAGCGATTGCGGAGATAATCTAGCAGGTTATTGAATGGTCTGAAGATGCGATCGAGCCAGCCGTTACTACCCAGGTTGCGACGCAGCAACAGGCCGGAAAGAGTCGGCGTCAGTGTAAGGGCATTAAAGGTAGAAATCACAATCGCAAAGGCTATCGTTAAAGCAAATTGCCGATATAGGGCTCCTGTCGTTCCCGGGAAAAAAGCAACCGGCACAAAGACAGCCATGAGCACCAGCGACGTCGCAATCACAGCCCCCGTCAACTCGCGCATGGCCTCAATAGCCGCTTGCTGGGGTGAGAGATTACGGTTTTGAATTTTGGCTGCAATATCTTCGACCACCACAATGGCATCATCCACCACCATTCCCGTGGCTAGGGTCAAACCAAAAAGCGTCAGACTGTTGATCGAAAAACCGAAGATTTTGACGATGGCGAATGTCCCAATCAGCGACACGGGAATCGTTACCGCTGGGATGATAGTGGTGCGCCAGTCTTGTAGAAAGACATAGATAACCAGCACGACCAGCCCTACCGCTTCAATCAGCGTCCACACCACCTGCACCAGGGACTGTTCGGCAAATTCAGTCGTGTCGAATCCGATGCCGTACTCCATGCCAGGCGGAAACTCCTGGGCTAGTTCCGCCATGGTTTGCTTGACCCCTTGAGCCGTCTCTAGGGCGTTACTCCCTGGCAATTGCAGAATCCCAAGGCCAATCGCATCGCTGCCGTTATAGCGGAGGAAACTACTGTAATTTTCGGCCCCCAACTCAGCCCGTCCCACGTCTTTGAGCTGAATCAGCTCGCCATTTTCGCCCGTTTGAATCACTAACTCTTCAAACTCGGAAACGTCTGCTAAACGGCTCACGGCCCTTAGATCGATTTGGAAGGTTTGATTTTCAAACATAGGCGGTTGGCCGATTTGCCCGGCTCCCACCTGTATGTTTTGTTCTTCTAGCGCGTCAACGACATCCTGCGCCGTCAGATTGCGGCTAGTCAACCGTTGTGGATCGACCCACAACCGCATGGCATAGGTGCGCTCACCAAAAAACTCAACATTTCCGACCCCCGGTACCCGCCGCAGAGCATCGGCGATATACAGATCGGCGTAGTTGCTCAAGAAAATATTGTCGAAGGAGCCGTCTTCTGAATACAGGGCTAGGGCCATCAAAAAGCTGTTGTTTTGCTTGGAGACAGTGACCCCTGTTTGACGCACTTCCTCGGGAAGGCGCGGGTCAGCAAGCGATACGCGATTCTGCACGTCCACCGCTGCAATGTCTTTATTGCGGCTGGCATCAAAGGTGACGGTGATATTGCTAACGCCGTTGTTACTGCTGTTGGATGACATGTAGCGCATGCCCTCAACCCCGTTGATTTCCTGCTCTAGAACGGTTGTCACGGCTTTTTCAACGGTTTCTGCGTCAGCTCCGATGTAAGTGGAGGCGACATTGATTTGGGTCGGGCTAATGTCTGGGAACTGGGCGATGGGCAGCGTCGGGATGCTGATGGCACCCACCAGCAGAATAATCACTGCAAAAACGCTGGCAAAGACAGGCCGTTTGATGAAGAAGTTAACCATGAAGCGATTTTGGTAAGGTTTGCCTTAGAGGTACACAGCCGTACGCTTCCACGCGATATCGAGCAAGCAAGGCAACGGCGATCGCTAGGAATTGCCAGCAGGTTCCGTTAGCGGCTCCTCCGGTTGCAGCATGATGGGGGTGCCATCTTGCAGGTTCAACAAGCCAGAAGTGATAATCACCTCCCCATCAGAGAGGCCATCGAGAACTTGAAACTGGTTGCCCTGCATGGCACCTAGCGTGACGGAGCGTAACTGGGCAATTTGCTGAGGGGCTTCTTGGAGAGGTGCGCCTGTTGTTTCCGGCTGGGATGTTTCTACAGTAGCCGCCTCGTCTGTTTCCGGTGGCGGGGTGGCGACCGCCACATACACAAAGGTTTGCCCCCCTAACCGGGTAACCGCTGTCGCTGGCACCAGCAGTCCCGAACGCTCTTCTAAAATGACGCGCACATCGACTCGCTGATCATCCTGTAGACGACCAGATGCATTCATAACTTCCGCTTTGGCCAACACAGTTTGAGTATTGGCATCGCTCTGGGGAGCAATAAAGTTAATCGTTGCCGTCGCTGCTGATTCGTCTGTATCGAAGGTCAGCAGCTCTACCGGCATCCCAATCTGAACATTTCTGGCCAGTTCAGTGGGAATGGCAATTTCTAAATCCAGTGTTTCGTTTTGGGTAATGCTTGTCAGCGGACTACTGATTTCCACGTAGTCGCCTAGCTTGACCGGAATATCCCCCAAAATGCCATTAATGGGTGCGGTCACTGTCCTGTCGAGCAGATCTTCGCGGGTGGCATTGGCTTCGGCCTGAGCTTGCTCCAACAAAGATTCGGACTCCGCCACACTGGAACGAGCTGCTGCGATTTGTTGCTCAGCAGCCTGCACTGAAGCAATCGCCACATCGCGATCGCGGGCTTCTTCATCCAACTGTTGCTGTGGGAGGGCTCCTGCTGTTACCAATTGTTGGGTTCGGCGAAACTCGGTATTTTGTAAATCCAACTCGGCTGCGAGGCGAAGTTGCTCAGCCAGCAGGGAATCAAGCTGCGATTGAGCGGTATCTCTAGCCGAGCGGGCGGCGCTAATCCCCGCGATCGCCGCATTCACTTCAGCCTGGGAGCGGTCAGCTGTTAGCTCCACAATTGGGTCACCGGCAGCGACGCGATCGCCAGAAGAGACATAAATCTGAGTAATCCGACCAGCTGCCTCAGGTTGTAGGACAACCCCTGTTTGGGCATCCAGGGTGCCCACAAACTCAGCCTGCTCTCGCACCGTAGATGTCTCCAGCTGTTCTACGGTGACGGGCACGGCTCCAGGCATTGGCATCACGGTTGGATCGTTACGACCCCTGAACGTCCACCACAGAACAAAGCCGCCACCCGATAGCAGCACCAGCGCTGCAGGCCAGACAAGCCAATTGAATTTGCCGCGCGATCGCACGGGAGCCACAGAAGACTGTAGAGTCTCTGCCGAAGCCGGAGAACCAGCATGTGAAGTCATAGGAAAGCCTGAGGAAAAGACGACTTAAGAAAAGAGGGCGTCATCCATATAAACGGGCAACGCCCCCTGATTGGTTTGAGGAAGATACGATTGCAAGGTCAAAATTAAACAGGTGTTCAATCTTGAGTTTTAAACATACGTTTAATTTTTGAAGTTGTCAACAATGGTTAGAGGCATATAGGCCCACTGACATTTTGTAGGGCTAGATAGTCCAAAGCAGTCTCAATCGTTTGTAAGCGGGAGTTCTCAAGCTTATTATCTTGAGCGAAAATGGATCGAGGCCAAGAGCACTTGTTTATGCAGATCGGTAAATAGAGCAGGCTAGAGGTGCGTTAAGCAATCAGGCTTAACTGGCTCGAAGCTTAGGACAAAGCGGTGGGATAAGGTCTGCTACATGGCAGGCGCACTAGATCTATCAACTCAGAACATCCTCAAGTTAAACATTTGTTCAGCACTGATTATGGACTGAATTTTTGTATATATAACAATGGTTAGAAGGTTTTTCTAGATCGCTACTGATGCCAGTAATCTCATATGTACCCTACAATGTGGGATATATATTAAACGCTTGATAAAATGGGGAATGCTGCTGTCACAAAACAGCGAATCTTGGATGCAGCTGAACGCATGTTTGGTACCCATGGCTTTGATGGGACCACTCTTCGCAGCATTGTTAAGGAAGCTGGGGTGAATTTGGCTCTAGTAAATTACCACTTTGGTTCCAAGGAGGAACTCTTTCAAGCTGTGGTGGCTCGGATGGCTCAGCCCATCATTGAGCGTCAGCTAGCTGCCCTGAAACAGATTGAAGCGACTGAGGAATCTCCTTCGGTTGAAGCCGTACTGCACGCCTACATCCGGCCCAGCATTGACTCTTTGCTAAGCGATGATCAGCTTACGTTGGAACGAGCCAAATTTTTTGCGCGCTACTATATGGAGCCTCTATCCGTTCAAGAGTTTGTAGACCGCGTATTTGCTGCGTGCGATGCTCGCTTTTTGGACATGCTACAGCGAGCCTTGCCAGAACAATCACGTATGCAGCTGTCCTGGAAGGCAGAAACCGTAGTGAGTGTGATGGTGCTGGCCATCACACAAATGGGAAGACCTAACAGTCTTATTAGGAGTAACTCAAAAGCGGATAGAGAAACGGCAATATCAGAGCTTGTGGCGTTTGCAGCATACGGAATGCAAGGGGTATCCCAGAAGCATGCGTTAGCTTCTGAAAGGCGACACAGCACTCTGGAGCAGCCTTTCCATCTAACGGTACCGTTGTCCTCTGAGCAACATATAGATTCCTAACGAAGCATTACGTTATTGAGATGTTGAATGACTTGATCGCTTGCTCATCAAACAGTCCACGAAAGGTATTGTTGACAAATTCTTGAACGACCACAGGCGTAGCTCTGGTAAGGCTCAGGGTAAAGATCCCAATGGCAGCCGCAAACAGAATATCTGTTCCAACTTGCACCGATACCGTCGGTTGGAGAAAACCGCCTGCAAGCGCTTGGGTTAGATGGTTGTCTAGCTCCCTGAGTGGTGGCATCATGAACAACATTTTGGAAATCGTCGGTGATCGCTGCCAGTCCTAGATGCGGCGTATGAAAAGCTGCATCTAGCTTTTTTTCATACCTTTTGTTTCTCGCACTCCAAATCCTTTAAACAAGCATAGAGAGGCTGATGATTAAATCAATGAAGCCAAGTGTTTTGGCGATCGCGTTTCTCATTTCTAGTTTTTGGGTTGGCAGATCTCCAATGCCTGTTCAAGCGCAGACAGCCGAATCAAACCACCCAGTCCCTGCAACAGAGGCGAGCACTTTGGAAACGTTTACGTCGATTGAGGAGGAATGGCTGAATGCGGTTCAATTTGAGACAGAGTCAGAATTACAGTCCCGGCTGGTACAGCTTATTGCTGATGACTTTGTATATCAGTATGGCAGCGGTCAGAATCTCACTAAAGAAAGCTTCATCGACCTTTTGACAACGGGTGGCATTACAGTGACAAAACGTGGTCCACTCGATTTATCGGTACGTGATTACGGCGACACTGTAATTACATACGGTTCAAGCGCTATGGCAGGAGAGGAATTTGGCCAGTCCTACGACGGGAATCTCCGGTTTGTGAATGTCTGGCAGCGACAACCTAACGGTGACTGGACTCTCACCCACCGCAATTCAGAATTGATTCAATAGTCAGTTAGCTCCAACTTTCTGAGTCAGGACCAGTCAATGCAGAACAAAACATTTTTCTTACATTGCCAATGTGGATCAAGTTTGGTGTTGTCGAACTTTCACGGGATGATGAGAGGGCATCGGCTATCTTTCACAGAACATGTCCTTATCGCGATCGCTCTCTGACCTCACAGGTAAAACTCAAGTTTTAGGCATTATTGGCCATCCGGTTGAGCATTCTCTATCGCCCCCTATGCAGAATGCGGCTTTACAAGAGCTAGGGGTTGATGCCGTATACGTGCCCTTTCCCGTACAGCCCGACCAAGTTGAGGCGGCGATCGCCGGTCTCTGGTCGCTGGGAGTGCAAGGCCTCAACGTCACTATTCCCCACAAGCAAGCAGTGATTCCCCATCTGGCAACGGTTACGGATATTGGGCAAGCTGTGGGAGCTGTGAATACAATTTGGCGAACTGAGCAGGGTTGGGCTGGAACGAATACGGATGTCACTGGATTTGTGTCGCCGCTGAAAGAACGCGATCGCGACTGGTCGCAAGCCCGTGTGGTGATTTTGGGTAACGGCGGCGCGGCGCGGGCTGTGGTAGCAGGCTGTGCCACGCTAGGGTGTACTGATCTGTGGGTGGTGGGGCGCAGTTCTGAAAAACTGCAGCAGTTTGTCGCGAGCTGGCGGGTGTCCCTAAAACCGACGCTTCAGACCTGTTTAGGAGAGAACTTGGATGCCTTGTTACCAGAAACAGCTCTGTTGGTGAATACTACGCCTCTGGGAATGCATCCGCAGGTGGAAGCCTCACCTGTAACGAAAGCGCAGATGGCTATGTTGCCGGCAGGGGCGATCGCCTACGACCTCATCTACACCCCTAGCCCGACCCAGTTTCTAAAACTAGCCACTCAACAAGGATTAGCCACCCTAGACGGAGTTGAAATGCTCGTGCAACAGGGAGCCGCTGCCTTGAAAATTTGGACTCAACAAGCTCCCCCAATCGCTATCATGCGACAGGTACTGAAAGCCCAGCTAGGACATTGATAACTCAGACCCGATTCCATAGGAATTTCGCGATAGTCTGGGTTGAGAGGACTCACTTACGCAATTTTGGGGGATGCTATGATGCGGACTGGATTACGAGCTATTTTCGGAACCCTGATCGTCTTGGGGGTCTGGGTACTGACCTTTCTCAATACTCCAGCGGCTCATGCCATGACTCAAATCGGCATCAAAGATCTGACCTATACTCAGTGCTCAGAAGAATTGTCCGAGGGCATCGTAACTCCAGGGTCGCTTCAGAGTGCGAACTGTTTTCTCATCACAGGTACGGCTGTCAACAACTCCGGTAAGCCCATTCTCAACGCTGATATTTTTGGGCGTATCTATGACGCTAATGAGAATCCCGTGATGCAAAATCGCGGGCGGCTGGGTTCTATCGACGAAGTTCCCCCCGGCGAAAGTCCCTTCGAGATCCGCATATCGGTTGCGGCCAATCAGCCCGAGCCACTCAAGCTGAGGCAGTTTAAGGGCTCTGGTTTTACAGGGCGGGTTAGACGGTAGAGATGAATTCGGAATTCGGAAAGTGGGAGTGATTGGAGAGATAGAAAGTGAAATGTGAAGGGTGGTCGGTAGCTAGTTCTTGATTCTTGATTCTTGATTCTTGGTGGTTTGTGGGTGGGCGTTGTGTATTGGGCCGAGTTTGAGTCGATTGTCAGCAAGCAATGCCCACCTTACGATTGATGGCTGATATAGCCCTTTCTACCCTTTATCTTTCCCCCTTGCCCTATTACTCCTTTGCCCACTACCTACTACCCATTTCCCGGTTACCTCGACCAAAACGTTGATGGCATACAAGCAACTGCAAATCTACTCAAAGCGACTCGCGTTTCTCGCTTCTCCCTGGAGCATTGTGGGGCTATTTGCGGTACTGGGACTGATCGGGGTGCTGAACCACGCGATGTGGCGGGATGAGTTCAATACCTGGCTGATTGTACGGGATAGTCAGTCGCTGAGAGAAATGTTGGGGCGGGTGAAGTACCAAGGGCATACGGCACTGTGGGCACTGTGTCTTTCGTTTCTGAGGAACTTCTCGCAGTCGCCTGTAATTATGCAGCTTTTTCACTGGGCGATCGCAGTTCTCTCGGTCACCCTCTTCTGGCTATATAGTCCTTTTACGCACCGGCAGAAAATTCTTTTTACATTCGGGTATTTGCCGTTTTATCAATATCTATTAATTGCTCGACCTTATGTGCTGGGAATGCTATTTCTCTTTGTGTTTTGTGCGATTTTTCCGTTTCGGAAGAAGAGCTATATCCCAGCCGCTGTTGCGTTAGGGTTGATGGCAAACAGTAGCGCCTATGGACTATTTATCGCAGTGGCGCTGCTGGCAACTTTAGGAATTGAATTTATTTTTGATGCTGAGGTGCGATCGCAATATTGGAAGCACGCCAGTAGCTATGATCTGGTTTTCAGCTTGCTGATTGTAACCGCAAGTTTTGGCTTTGCAGCCTACATTCTGACACCCCCAGCCGATAGCTATAACCATGGGGGACTAGATGCCTGGAAGTTGAAACTAGATATGAAGCGAGTGCTGCGGGCTTGGGGGCGGGTATTCGGCGGCTACACCCTGATGTTGCCAGAGCATAAACGATGGCTCGACCTGATTGTTTCTGGCTTAATCACTCTGTTCGCTGTGCTGGTGTTTATGCTCAAGCTAGTAAGAAAGCCGCTTGCCTTTTGCTTTTTTACTCTGGCGTATCTAGAAATTTTGGCATTCTCCTACGTGCGCTTTATGGGAATTGGTCCGCGCCATTTTGGGCATTTCTATTTAGTGTTGATTGCTGCGCTTTGGCTAGCGAATTATCTGCCAGATTCTGATCTGTTTTCAAAGCGTCTACAGCTATCGCCTCAATGGCTCAAGTTCGGACACAAATGGCATCAGTCAGTTCTGATGACGATTCTGACAATTCAATTTTTAGCAGGACTATATGGCCTACCAAGAGATTTACTGATTCCCTTTTCGGCCTCGCGCGCTGCAGCCAATTACATCCTTGATGCGGGCTGGCAGGATGAATTTATCGTAGCTAGCCGCGACGCCAATATGGCCCCGATCTCTGGTTATTTGGATCGTCAGCTATATTATCCAGAATTGCAGGGGTTCGGTAGCTTTACCTTATTTGGGGGCGATCGCGAATCAGACGACCATGAAGATGCTCTCAGTCACGGGCAAGTGTTAGCCCAAGTCCATGATTTGCTAGCCGTACAAAATCAAGCCAAGCAGATACTTTTGATCCTTCACGAGCCTCTAGAAGTGAGTATCGGAGCACTCAGCATTCAGCCAATTCAAGAATTCACGCGATCGTGGACAGCGTCAGAACGATACTACCTATATTGGGTAACACTGTCCTAACTTCAAATTTCAACAACGTTCCAGCGAAGCAAACACTTCCCTTTTCCCTAGCCTCCTGCTGGTCTATTCACTTTCCAAAGCTTGACTTCATCATCGTGCTCGTGAAGTGGTTCAAACGTATATCCTTCGTCAGATTCCATCCTTTCTTTGAGCTTTAGAGAAGGACCCAATAGAAATAAATCTTGAAAGCCGTCTGGAACCTCAGGTGAATCAATCTCTTCAGAAATTAGCTGAAGAGGCAGATCTGAATCTAAATGACGCGTCAAGGCCAGCATTTCTATGCGTTTGCCATCGCTAATCAGCAATGGATTTGTTGCCTGATTCAAAATGATAGCGATATCATCGTAGTGACCACTTCGCTTGACGCTTTTAGTCCACCAAATATCGGCTCGGGCACTTATCGTGCTCCCGACAATTCCCAGTATCACGATAAGTGTCATCAACAGTTTGCCAAGAGTCTGCTGCCAGCGGCGAGGCGAACTGAATTGGACCGCCAGAAAATACGCAACTGACATCTGGATTGCAATGATACAGGGGACGATATACCGGATGATTGTTGAACGTTTGCCCCCATGGGGGCAAACGTTCAACAATCATCCGGTATATCGTCCCCTGTATCATTG
>JBCBJE010000093.1:0-10372 GCA_038523735.1 Cyanobacteria bacterium J06626_18
AGGCGCTGGCTCTACTAGACCAGCTTTTGCCCAACTACGCGCTAAGCAACCTGCAAGAAACCGTATTTAGCCAGGTATGGGAGAACAAGACCTACGCTGAGATTGCGGAAGAATGCGGCTACGAGCACAACTACATTCGGGACGTAGGCTTTCGCCTGTGGCAGATTCTATCGGAGGCACTAGGGCAAAAAGTTTCTAAGAGTAATATCAAAGCAGTGCTGGGGCGATATGCTCGTACCCATCAGCGAACGGCTGCAGACACCCATGGCGTCACGTCCGATATGCTCCCTTTGGACTTAGAATTTCCCAATGGACCCGTCCCCCTCCATTCGCGGCTATATATTGAGCGGCCTCCCATTGAAGCGCAAACGTTTACCGATGTATTGAAACCTGGCAGTCTAATCCGCCTCAAGGCTCCGCGTTTGATGGGCAAAACGTCCTTATTGCGGCGCATTTTGGCCCACGCTCAGAGCCATCAACTGCGTTCAGTTACCCTCAGCTTTCACAGGGCCGATCGCACTATTTACCGCAGCCTCGATGGGTTTTTGCGGTGGTTTTGTGCCAACATCAGCTATCAGCTCGGGCTGGAGGCGAATCTGGATGACTATTGGAATCCTGAAATTGGCAGTAAGGTCAGCTGCTCGGCCTACCTCGAAGACTATGTGCTAAAGCAGGTTGAGGAAGGATTAGTCATTGGCTTGGATGAGTTAAATGAGCTGTTTCAATACCCCGAAATTTCCTCGGAGTTTTTGCCCCTCTTGCGATCGTGGTATGAAGACGCGCGCGAACTGGAAAATTGGCAGCGGGTCCGTTGGGTACTCTCACACACAACGGACGTCTATGTGCCGCTACAGCTCAGTCAATCACCTTTTAATGTCGGCCTTGCTATCAAGCTGCCGTCCTTTTCTTTAACCCAAGTGCAAGAACTCGCTCGGCGCCATGAGCTTCCTTGGTCTGAGGGCGAAGCGGGTATGGAGCAATTGCTATCGCTGCTGCGCACCGTCAGCTGTCGTCCAGGTTTGGTTCGATTAGCCCTGTATTCGCTGGCGCGGGATGGTATTAGCTTAGAGCAGCTGATTGAAGAAGCCCCTACCCAGTCGGGTATCTATAGCGATCACCTCAGGGAACTGTTGGCAGCGCTGTATCCTCATCCAGACTTGCGAGCAGCATTTTGGACAGTGGTCAACTCGACCGCCCCTGTGATCTTGGAACCCATTACGGCTTATCGTTTGGAGAGTTTAGGATTAATCACGCTTAACAAAAATCAGGCTATGCTTACCTGCGAGCTGTATCGCCGCTATTTTCTTGAGTTTCTGCCTGCAGAGTCGGCTTCGATTCCAGTTTGAGTCCTATGTACGAGTATTGTGTTGGGGGCAGCTTGGCTGCTAACAACCCCACTTATATCGAACGCAGCGCCGATGATGCCCTTTATAAGGCGCTTTTGCGCGGCGAGTTTTGCTATGTGCTGACCTCGCGCCAAATGGGGAAATCCAGCCTGCGATTGCGGACGCGCGATCGCTTAGAAACGTTTGGCCATGGCCGCTGTGCCTCGGTTGACATGACCCGCATTGGCAGTCAACAACTGAGTCCCGAACAGTGGTATCTGGGGCTGGCTTTTGATTTACATCGAAAATTTGGCCTGCAAAATCAGGTTAATCTGCAGGCTTGGTGGCAGCAGTTGGGCGCCCTCCCGCCGGTCCAGAAGCTCAGCCAGTTTATTGAGACCGTGCTATTGCCAGGGCGACCGGATGAGCCGCTGTTTATTTTTTTAGATGAAATCGACAGTGTGAAGGGCCTGAGCTTTGCGGTTGGCGATTTCTTTGCCCTCGTGCGGTTCTGCTACAATGAACGGGCTGAAAATCCAGCCTATCGACGGCTAACCTGGGCGCTGTTTGGGGTGGCAACTCCGAGTGAATTGGTGGTGGATGCGCTCCAGACGCCGTTCAACATTGGTAGAGCGATCGCGCTAGTCGGATTTTCTTTGCCGGAGGCAGACCCTTTGGCATCCGGGCTAGCGGCGGTTGCCCAACAGCCCCATCAGGTGCTGACAGAGGTGCTGCGGTGGACCGGAGGACAGCCATTCCTAACCCAGAAACTCTGTTGTTTGCTGCAGTTAGAGTGTCCTAACGGCAAGATTCTGGCTGGAGCTGAGGCAGCGGCTGTCAAGAAAATGGTGCGATCGCGCATCATCCACAATTGGGAAGCCCAGGATGAGCCGGAGCATTTACGCACTATTCGCGATCGCCTCGTATCGGACTATCGCCGCGCTAGCTATCTGCTGAGCCTGTACCAAACCCTACTGACGCAGGACAGCATTAAAGCCGACGGCAGCGAGGAGCAGGCGGATTTGAAATTGTCGGGAATTGCGATCGAGCAAAACGGTAGACTCCAGGTAACGAATCCCATTTATGCTGCCGTTTTTAATGCTAACTGGGTGAGCCAGTGCCTGTCGCGCCTGCGTCCCTACGCCACCGCGCTGAATGCGTGGGCCACTTCCAAGTGTCAGGATGAGTCACGATTGCTGACCGGTCAGGCGCTTCAAGAGGCTCTGCACTGGTCGGCGGATAAGCGCCTTAGCGATTTGGACTATCGCTTTTTGTCGGCCAGCCAAGAATGGGACGTCAAAATGGTCCGTATGGAGCTGGAAGCCCAGGAAAAGGCCAATCGGATGTTGGCTGAAGCCCAGAAAAAAGCGACCAAAATCATCTGGCTGGGCTACCTCAGCTTAGGAACGTGCCTAGTGATTTCAGTCATTGCTCTACTGATGAGTTTTCTGAAATCGAGATAGGAGCAGGGAATAGACAGCGATCGCCTTCAGTTAGCGGCAGCAAGAGCCACATATGCCTTGCGTTTAAGCGTATAGAGACCGCTAGCCGCCAAGACTAGCGCTACGGCTGCTCCTGGCTCAGGCACAGAAGTCGGTTCCGGAGTTGGTTCCACAGTGGCTTCAACCTGAAAGTTGAGGGTTGCTGTGGGGTGGTCCAACTTGGTTTAGCCAAACGGTGTAGTCACCACTGACCAGCGGGTCTATAAATCCTTGTGCTCCCTCTAAAGTACCAATCATCGGTAAGACGTCAATGCCTACGCTCTCTTCACCGTAAACAATTCCACCTAACAACGCCGACACATCAGGGTCATCTTCGAAGCTAAAAGGAAAAATGTCCCCTTCGGCAATACCCAAGAAGGCCAAGTTGCCAGGATCCGCTTCGTAAGCATCCAAGGTTAGTGCAGTCAGGATGGAATCTTCAGGCACAGTGACTGCGAAGTAATCGACATCCAGACCACACTCTTCACCTTGTTGTTGGGCCACGAAGACATTGTCCCCTGCGTCGAGGGTAAAAGCATCAGGGGCTGTGAAGAGGTCTGAGAGGTCACCATCGGTGACTTATAAGTTGCTCAGCAAGTATCGTCGTCTTGGTCGCAGAGGGCTTACCAAAGCGATAACTGTGTATCTTGCTGAACGGTGTCTGCTGATTTCAACTTCACTCCTTCATGTGCTAAGAGCCATTGCTTACGAGCCAGTCCACCCGCGTATCCGGTAAGTTTGCCATTTGAGCCAATGACCCGGTGGCAGGGCAGCACGATAGAAATCGGGTTGAGCCCATTCGTCATACCGACAGCGCGAACTGCTTTGGGACGACCAAGTTGTTTCGCTAATTCGCCATAAGTCGTGACTTGCCCCGGCGGGATGGCCCGCAGCGCTTGCCACACCTGCTGCTGAAAGTCAGTACCGCCCGTTTCAGTCGGGATGTTGTCCAAGCTGTGCCAGTCCCCATCCAAGTAAGCGCGGATGCGATCGCTCACCCCCCCCGGATTATCGACCTCACGTAGCCGCACCTCACCAAAACGCTTCTGCAGCAGTGACATCAGGCGCTCTTCACAGTCTTCAAAGTCCACCGCGCAGAGAGTCGAGTCTTGAGTAACCACCCAGATTTGGCCGATAGGAGAGGGGATGCGATCAACCAGCAGGGATATCATGCGGACAATGCCTCCAATTGCGACACCTTTGCAGGGGGAGTGGCTACAGCTTTACTGTCCACAGCCCAAAGTTGCATAGCAGCATAAGCCCGCCAGGGTTGCCACGCGGTCGATCGCTGCTGCAGTTGAGCTTTGGTTAGGGGTTCACCCAGTGCTGCGATGCCCCGTAAGAGACCAATATCGCCGGGAGGGAAAGCATTAGGAATCTGCAACGCCCGCATGGCAATATAGTGCGCTGTCCAGGGGCCGATACCCCGAAGCTGACAGAGGGTTGCAACGGCTTCGTCTAAGGTTGTTAGCTGATCAAAGAAATCGGGCGTGTCGGCTACAGTCTGGGCCAGGGTAGAAATGGCAATCGCCCGTGATCGGATCACCCCTACCTCAGTGAGATCCGCCGCCGCTAGGACGGCAGGCGGAGGAAACACATAGCGGAGTTCTGGCGGGGCTTCTGGAACCGATAGGGGTTGGCCATAGCGAATCACAATGCGCTCGAACAGCGTATTGGCGGCTGCCACCGTTACCTGCTGCCCAACAATGGCACGCACGGCCAGCTCAAATACATCCCACGCGCCAGGAATCCTCAGGCCGCTTTGAAACTGACCTTGAAATATCGGGTCTTGCTGGAGCTGTTGCTCGATGACAGTTCCGTTTGCAGTCAGGTCAAACATACGCTGCAGACGGGCGACGATTTTTGCCAGTAGACTCACCTGTGGAAAAGCAATTTGCGCTTGTAGGTAAGGTTTGTCTGGAAAGGGCTCGACTGCAATCCAGCCCTGATGTCCTTCCAACTCGATGGTGCGGCAATAGCGATGGGGTGTGGCCCCAGTTAATCCCGGCGTGGCTCGACCGTTGCGAAACGCCGCGATCGCCTCCCAGTTGTAAGGCGGGCTGAAGGGCAACTTAAGCGTGATGGGGTCCGCCGCAGAAGCGGTTTGACGATGACTTCTGAGGTCGGTGGGCGGACACCCGTAGGTTTGCTGCAGAGTGCGGTTAAAGCTACGGATGCTTTTGAATCCGGCGGCGATCGCAATTTCCGTCATGGTCAAAGTCGTATCGGTGATGAGCTGCTTGGCAAACAACAGGCGGCGGGTTTTAGCTACCTGGCTAGGAGCGGTACCGAGGTCTTCAGCAAAGCGGCAGCGTAGGTAGCGATCGCTCACCCCTAGTCGATCCGCTAAATCACTCACTGATAGCTCATCCAATGCCCCTGCCCCAATCAGCCGCAGCGCTTGGGGAACCATATCGGTGCCATCAGCCGCCGCCCACAACTGAGGGGCAATCTCAGGCCGACAGCGCAGGCAGGGACGATAACCCGCCTGCTGCGCCGCCGCCGCACTCCGGTAGAACGTACAGTTTTCTCGTTTGGGAACCGTGGCAGGACACACGGGCCGACAAAAGATGCCGGTGGAACGAACAGCGGTGAAAAACAGCCCATCAAAGCGGCGATCGCGGGTCTGAATCGCTCGGTAGCAAACGTCTGGGTCAAGCGCTGTGCTCATGGGTCAGTTCCTAAGTCGAAATCACACAGTAGATCGAGCCACTAAGGAATGCTAGCCATTTTCGGAACTGAACAGTTTGTTTTTCTTTGTGTACACTGCATACTACGGGCGTCACACGGTGCTTCAGCAAGCTACTAATGAGGTCACGATTTGGATGAGTCAAGATCTGGCATCAGTTTCATTTCCCTGCCTGGAGACAAAGCGGCTGCGGCTGCGGCCGGCAACGGAAGAAGATGCTGAAGCTATCTTCACGATATTTTCTGACCCTAAAGTGACTCAATTTCATGATCTTGATGTGTTTAGTCGCCTCGAGGAAGCAATTTGGGTAATCGAGCGCCGAGCCAAAGGGTTTGAAAGTGGACGTGGGATACGCTGGGGTATTGTCCTCAAGCAAAGCAATCACCTGATTGGATCTTGTGGATTTAGCTGGGATAGAGACACCAATGCTGCTGAGATTGGTTATGAACTAGCTAGTCAGTTTTGGCGTCAAGGCATTATGAGTGAGGCGTTACAAGCCATTCTGCACTACGGATTTGAGACTAAGGAAATGCAATTCGTCGTAGCGGAAATCATGTTAGAAAATCTAGCTTCTAGAAAGCTGCTGAAGAAGCTAGGCTTTGAAAGTCAAGGCGTACTGGAGGCACGTGGTTTTTGGAAGGAAGCGCATCACGACTTGGAGCAGTTCATGCTGACAAGGCAAAAGTTTGCAGCTCTATAAAGACCTTGATGCTCAAACACGTAGAGGCTAGCAACCGTCACTTATTAAGCGCTCGTCTCAGGATCTCTGAATTGCTCGCGCAGAATCAAGCCTGACCATAATGTAAAGCCCAGAACCGCCAGCCCCGTTATTCCGTCTGTCGCAATAAATAAGTGCATTTTGGGTGAGAATTCAGACAGCGGCCCGTACAGATAATGGGCCAAGCTATCGATGCCGCAGAATGAGTAGAACACCAGGCATGGGTACGCCAACCAAAACTTCTGGTTCGCGTACAGCCAGTACCCAACAATGCCAACTGCAGTCCAAACCAACCAAGAGGTGTAAATAGACGGGAGCGTAATCCAATCAGGCTGAGGATACTGCTCGATGTAGAGGTAGTTATCCGTAAAGTGAATACCGGTCGAAACGATACAAGCAATCAGTAGGGTTCTCAGAATGAGTAGACGCTTTGCTTCAGAATTCATGGATGTAAACCTTGCTTACTGGGGTGTCATTTCAACCGTCTTCGCGTTCATCAATCCCAACTGTGTTCCGCCAATGTAGCCCGCGACGAGGAGATCAAAACTGAGACAAGTCAGAGCGTACCATGCCGGTGTGAAGTCGGTTCCCTTGGCGAACAAATGTAGCCAAACATCCCAAATCGGATGTAATAGCCAACCCAGCATCAACCACCAGCGGGAATAAAGCCAGCCTAATATGGCGAACAAGCCGTAAATCCCAACGCCTGCGATTTCCACTCCGACCCAAGCTTTGCTCGCATCGCCAATAACGGCAAACCCCACATAAATAACTGCAGCAACCATCAGCCCCCACGCAAGAATGCGAGATTCTGCTTGAGGCAGAGTTCTTAGAAGGAGCAGGAAAGCGATCGCGCCCATCAAACCCAAGAGTAACGAAATAAGCACCATAAAGCGTGTAAGTACCAGTTCGTCTCAATCATAAGCACATCAAGCACACCCCTTCCCCTAGGGATGGTTCATGCAAGAGAGAAAATACCTCAGACAGCTGCCAATTCTATTGATCTACGGTGGTGCCTCGAATGCCCCAGCCAGAATTGAGCTGAACCCAACCGGTTCATTGGCCTTACCAAATTCCTACTTCCGCGAGGTCCAGGACGGCGGCACGTCCTGGTCGACGGGGTCTGGGGGTAGGGAAATACCCCCAGGCAACCGGCTCATATCAGCCCGGTATCTTCGCCTTATCGCCCTTACCAGATAGGGTTATCAACCGTCCCTTGCACCGGCAGCATGATTTCCTCCCAGCATAGAATTATCCATATCCTTGCCCCCGGTTCCCAGCAGAGAAAAACGCACTAAAAAACCCCCAGAGCTAACTCCGAGGGTTTCAAATAGCGCGATAAGGGCAAGATTATTGCGGACGCTCGAAACAATCTGAATCGATGCGTTACGCCTTACGAGAGTAGTACTCAACCACCAACAGTTCATTGATATTAAGAGCGATCCACTCGCGCTCAATAATGCCATTAACCTTGGCAACCATCTTGTCTTTATCCAACTCTAGGTGAGTCGGGACGTTAGCCAAGCCAGGGAACTCCAGGTGCCCTTCGACTAAAGTTTTGGAGGAGTCGCGATCGCGTACCGCAATCACATCACCCGGACGACACTGATAGCTAGGAATGCTGACAACGCGACCATTCACCGTAATGTGGCCGTGGTTAACAACCTGACGTGCAGCAGGAATTGTAGGACCAAAGCCCAAACGGAAGATCGTGTTATCTAAGCGCATTTCCAGAAGCTGGAGGATCACCAAGCCAGTGGAACCGCCAGCACGACGTGCTTTCTTCACATAGCGGAGCATCTGCTTTTCGCTGACGCCATAGTTGAAGCGCAGCTTTTGCTTTTCTTCCAGTCGAATGGCGTATTCAGTCTTCTTCTTACGGTTCTGACCGTGCTGTCCGGGCGGATAAGCCTTTCGGGGAGACTTCCGAGTCAGACCTGGCAATTCACCTAATCGACGTACAATCCTGAGGCGAGGGCCCCGATAACGCGCCATAGAATTCTCTCCGCAAAAAAGTTTTATAGAGTTTGTTGAGCACTACCCATATCACTATGAGGCAGGCCAATAATCTCTCGATAACCGGGTAGTAAGGTTCGAGAATTGGCCTAAAAAAGGCTTTTAGCAGGCTTTACCAGCTGGACTTGACGACCCCTGGGAGTAGACCTTGGTGAGCCATTTCACGCAGTTGGTTGCGGCACAGCCCAAAGTCACGATAGTAGCCACGGGGACGCCCCGTTTTCCAGCAGCGATTGCGTAGGCGAGTCCGAGAGCTAGCACGGGGTAGCTGCTGAATTTTGCGGTGAATTTCAAATTTCTTTTGGGGATTGTCGCTGGTGCGAAACTCCTCCAAAAGAGCCGCACGCTTCTCCGCGTACTTTTCTACGAGCTTTTCACGTTTGCGCTCCCGCGCAACCATACCTTTCTTAGCCATGCAATGTCTACTGGTCTCCTGCCATTAACACAGTCTCTAATGTTAACCGATGTTCCAAGACTGCGCAAAGGAAATTTTGGCCTTCACTCTTCCATCTGCTCCTGATAGAAGCCCTGCAGCAGATTCTCCAGCTTTTCTTCTGAAACACAGCCAGCTAGCCCATTGAAAGCATCGACTAGACGGGCCGCTGTTTCACCTAAAGTCGGACTGAGTGCCCACACGTCTTGTACCCAATCTTCGGCAGTGCTGTCATCAAAGACTAGGCGTTCTAACAGACGTTTGGTTTCGTTTTGCGATAGAGCCATAGGAGTTTGTACTAATCCTCTAGAGTCCGGCTGCAGGGAAAGCCTCCATTTGGAGGCTTTCCCTGTTATCGAGGCAACCTTGCTTAATGTCAAAGCCAGCAACTTCTCCTTGATGAGTTGTTGCAGTTCATCTAAGGTTGTGCGACATTTTCAGCGTAGCCGCTTTTTTTTGGAACTAATTGGCGAGGATATTCTCTATCGGTGATTGCCTGACCTAATTGGACTGTTGTCTGGATGTGCGCTTGGTGAGTAGGCCGCCCACACCAACCGCGATCGCCAGGCCCATTACGCTCGCAGGTTCAGGAACCGATATCTGACCTGAATTAACTTGACTAATGAAGGTATCAAAAATTTGGGTGTAGTCACGACTCCGCTCTTCAATCAGCCCCGGAAATACTTCGTTGATGAATTCCAGGTTGTCGGTCTCCGGGTCATGCCAAGTTGCCCCACCGGGAACAAGAGGGTTAGAGGTTTGGGTAAAGCCATCGAGGTCACCAATTTCCCAATTAGTGGCTTCTCCAGCCAGTACAGGCACAACTGCATCAAAAGCCTCTAAGTCGCTACAGCAACCTGTTCCAGCAGGATATAGAGGGTTCAAACCGGGATTGGTTCGGGCCTCGATATCGAGATCGGCAGCAATGCTCAATGCCTCATCCCTGAAGCGGCCTAATCGTGGGCTGTCAGCAGCGGAAGGACCGGCATTGAGATACAAGAAATCGCCCACGATTAAACTATCCAAGTTAATCATGACGATAGTGTCATCAATTTCTTCCTCTGACATGGTGCTGACATAATGCTCTGCCCCTACTAGACCAATTTCCTCTGCTCCAAACAGAATAAACTTCACCGTATGTCTGGAGTCTGGGTCAAGCCGCTCAGCCAGCTCCAGCAAAACGCCAACTCCAGAAGAGTTATCGTTAGTGCCTTGTAAGTTGGTGCGGTCAATTGTGCTGCTGCTGGGATCGGTATCGTAATGAGCACCCACAATGATTTGCTTGCCGGAAGTACCCGTCTGCTCAGCGATGATATTGGCAGAGGTCAGCGACTCGCCACGAAAGTCGAATGAGAATTCCTGAAGCGCTGGGGTATAGCCAAAGTCGCCGAATCGCTGGCTAAGGTAATCGATCGCTTCTTGTTCTTTTGTCGTTCCAACGCTGCGCCCAGCAAGATTGTTGGAGAGATAATAGATCTCTTCGACAGCAGTCTCGCCATAGGTCAATCTAGCGGCTGACACAGCAGTTACCCAGGCTGCCTGAGCAGCAACCGGTAAAACAGCATACCGTGCAAGCTTCATCATTAAATTCATATCGTCCTCTAACTAGTAGGTATCTGCTAACAAACAAGAGCCGTTAGGCTGATCGAGCCCGCATTATAGTGCATTAAGATACGGAGATCATTTTGTTACCAGGGACACTGCGGCGAG
>JBCBJE010000094.1:0-10369 GCA_038523735.1 Cyanobacteria bacterium J06626_18
GGATGCGCCCATTCTGCCCGTTGTGCTGTCTGAAACTGGCGATGAGCAAGATATCTGCCTGCAAAACCTAAATGCAGCATTCTTGATTTCGCTGGCAGGGGAGAGCCATCCTGACTTTGTGGCTGCTCAGACCTATTTAGACAAAATGGTGGCCTCCCCTGATTTGGGCGACTGGGCCACGTTTTATCAGCACGGACTGACGCTGATTGCGGATGAGCTAGCGCAGGGTTGCCAGCAAGACGTTGAGCTGAAGGCCCAGTTTCAGCAGGTTGAGACGGCTTTGGCTGCAAGTCCGACCGATGAGCAGGCGATCGCCGACACCATCTGGTCAGCCCTTTTTCCAGAAGGAACCGGCATTTGGGGGCACGAAACCGACCGGGTTGCACAGCTACGCGCAAAGCGTACCGTCACCATCAGTGAGCTGAATCCTGACCCAATTCAGAATCCAGCTAAGCAGCTTCTGTTCACTTCAAATGCGCTGCTAACGACACCACTCGCTTCTGCTGACTTGACAGGATTCGATATTGCCTTCAATACAGGACTGGGGGAGGCCGCGAAAGAACCGCAGCTTTACTGGTACGACCACCCGATTCCGGTTGGCGTTGCGGCGGAAAGTAACGAAATTCTCTATGGGCTGAAGCATCTGAATGCCGCCGTCGAGTTTGAGCGACAACGGCGACCTGAGGTTGCCGACACGGTAAGCTGCATTCTGTCTGTTTCGGTGACCCATAAACGGCTGCAGACGCTGGGCAAAAGCTATCTTAAGCAGGTGCTAGCTGCAAGCGATCCGCTGGATCAGCTCAGTATTTTTGCTTTTACCGAGGCAGACACCGACGCACTAACTGAAAAAGTGCTGCTACCAATTGTGGAACACTGCTGTCCTACGGATGAAGGTGCGGATTTACTATCCGTATTTGGGGTGGATGGCCGCTACGGACGCCACTACAGCTTTTTGAAAGCGATCGCCCCCCTCTGGAATATCCTGATTGACCCCGAAATCAAGGGCACCTTCAAGATTGACCTGGATCAGGTGTTTCCTCAGGCGGAACTGGTCGAACAAACGGGTGCTTCCGCCTTTGAGCATCTGCAAACACCGCTTTGGGGTGCGACGGGCCAAGACGCGGATGGGCAATCCATTGAGCTGGGCATGATTGCCGGGGCTTTGGTTAACCAGAAAGACATTCATCAGGGCGTCTTTACTCCCGACGTGAAGTTTCCGAAGGGAGGCCTCCAGCCAGATGAGTATATCTTCTTCAGCAAGTTACCTCAGGCATTATCGACAGAAGCCGAAATGATGACGCGATATGAGGCGAGTGAAGTCCCGGATGGTAAACAAACTTGTCTACAGCGGATTCATGTTACGGGCGGTACGAATGGTGTTTTGGTCGATAGCCTGCGGCGTTTCCAGACCTTTACGCCTAGTTTCATTGGTCGAGCTGAGGACCAGGCTTATATTCTGTCGGCTCTGGGCCAGTCTGGTCAGCTGGGGTATGCTCATGCGTCGGGTCTGATTATGCGCCACGACAAGGAGGGCTTTGCTCAGGAAGCGATCGCTATGGCTAAGGTCGGTAAGCAAATTGGGGATTACGTCAGAATTCTGATGTTCTCAGCGTATGCCCAAGCGCTTCCTAAAGAAATGAGTCAGATTAAGGCGACGACCCATCCCTTTACTGGATGCTTCATTTCACAATTGCCGAAGACAGTAGCACTCTTGCGCTTTACCACCAAGGTAGCTAATCTCTTTCACGCAGGCAGATCTCAAGAGGCGCTGGAGTTTATTCGTACTGGCGTTCCCCAACTCCGTGAGGCGTTAGCGTTCATTCAAGGCAGCCCCAGCGATCTGATGAAGACTTACCAGCGTGAATTGCAGGGATGGCAACTTTTCTACCAGGCCCTGACGGGTGTTGAGAAAGCGCTGCAGGCCGGCGAAGCGTGGGCATTGACGGTGCGAAAAGCTGCTCAGCAGATTGTTTCTGAGTGCCGCGTTAATTGATGCGTCGCAGGGTGATCGAGTAACTGGGTAGTAGGCTTCGCTGTGAGCGTCAGCCGAACGGTAGTGGGTAGCAGGTAGCAGGCACCAATCACCGATTACCAATTGTCCATACCGTCTCAGCGGCACCTCCAAAGGATGGGCAAAGATCGTAGGGTGTCATCCGCGCAGCGATGCACCTTTTCCAGTTATTTTCAGAGCAATTACCAGCCACCAATCACCAACCAAGAACCAAGAACGAACCCAAAACCCTTCTCCTTTCCCCCTTTACCTTTGCCCATCCACCCTTCTATCCATCCACCCATCCACTCCTTTTCACCCCTCAAATCAACAAACTTGATGGATTTCTGTGCTCAAAATGATTCTCACAGAATGACAATTAACGTTACGATAAGTAAATGATGCTCATAAAAGCAGGAAAAGTTATATGACGGGATTTATCAGAGGCTTGTTCAGTCGTAATAAACAGCCAGGTAACAGTGGGGCTTTCTTCCTCAGCGACGATGATGCGAAGACGTTTGGTGATATTGACTACATGCGCTCCAACAAAGTTGTGAAGCGTACCTTTGCCCGCAAGAAAGGCCAGGAAGAGATGGAATCCGTTCGTCAAATCTCGGCGATGGACAAGCGAGAAGTTGACGAGAATGGTCTGGCAAGTAAGTCAGTCCCTCAGCAAACTTCACAGTCTTCCACGTCAGCAGCTTCTGCTTTCGATAAGGCGCGGTCGTTTGAGACGCCTAAGTTTGAGCGCCGTACATCCAGTAAGAGCAGCGATGATGGTATGGATATGTTCCGCAACATGGCGAAGGATATCAAGCGGAAGCGTTAGGTAGATGGAGGAAAGACAGAAGGATGAAGCAGTTTCTCTTGGGAGGTGCTGCTCATGCCGAGTCGTTTGAGATGTGCTGGCGATCGCTGCCTGCCATTTGTTTGTGAAATTATTGAAGGAGAGCGAGGCTCATTGGATGGGTCTCGCTTTTTAGTAGCGATGCTTTCCAGTCTACGCAGAGTCGTATCCCTGAGCTGAGGGTGTATCAAAGACGTCGCGATCGCTCACCGGAAGTGTTCTTATCCTGACCTTAGGCGTTTGTCTTTTCACAAAGGGTGACGATGCGATTGGGGGTTAAGTCATTCACTGAAGGCAGCACAATATTGGCTCCAGCCTGCTGGAGACGTTCGGCATAGTCGCTGGCATAAGCTTCGCCTGCAGTGACGACATGGGGCGGTAGGATACCAACACCAAACCAGGGAAGACTAGGACGCTGTTGCTTGGCCTGTTCAATTGTTTGCATATCGGCAACCGTATCGCCAGCGTAGAGGACGGGGACAGTTTCCTGGGGTGCAGGCTGAATCTGTTCTAGCACTTGGAAAAGGCCCGTTGGGTTGGGTTTGCCGGGGGCGTCGTGCATGGCTACCAAGAGCGGCTTTGGGAGACCAAGCCGGTGTTCCAAGACATAGGTGGCGGATCCGCGTGTAGCACCGCTGAAGAAGCCCCAACCGATGTTAGCCTTGTTCAAGTCATCAAAATAGGAGGCTTGTACCAGTAAGGGTTCGGTGGCAATATAGCCGGTCCACTGGGTCGGATCTTCTAGCACGGGGCCACGGTAGCGGTGCTGAAAGAAATCAACGAGCGTGTCGTAATCTAAATCAATGCTGGAGCGGTCTTGACCGTTTGTTTCAAAGTAACGGTAGACCAACTCCTGTGAGGCTTCCCAGTCATTGTTCCAGCGGCCCTCACCCTTGAGTGAGTCAATGTCTGCGGGCGTAGGGCGGTAGGCGTCTGCGGTGAAATGCTCGACGGTGTCTGCCAATGCCTGTCGATAAGAGCCACTGACGTCGCGGATAACGCCGTCGATGTCGAATACTGCGATTGCCTGGTAAGCCATAAGGTGTTCTGTCGAGTTGCTCAGTTACGCTTAATTATCCTTGGTGGGCGCTTGAAATGATTGTCTTGGTTGCTGCCCAGGAAATTCATGCCCATATGGATGTTGTTCACGATATAATACAAGACTGCAGCTTTAAAGGCGGATTGCGGTGGAGGTCGCATTGGAAATAGATACGGACGCGAGATTTATTCTCAAAGTGCTTTGGCTTGATAAGGATGTTGCCTTAGCGGTTGATCAGGTGGTCGGCAAAGGCAGCAGCCCCCTGACGGCGTACTTCTTCTGGCCTCGGAACGATGCTTGGGAGCAGATGAAGACCGAGATGGAGAGCAAGAGCTGGATTACCGAAGAAGAGCGGGTTGAACTGCTAAACCAGGCGACTGAAATTATCAACTACTGGCAGGAAGAAGGCAAGGGCAAGTCGATGTCCGATGCTCAAGCGAAGTTCCCATATGTGGCCTTTACGGGTAGTTCGTGACGGCAGGTGAAGGTGCGATCTCACGAGTAATTTGTCTTGTCCTCTACCGAGTTCGTTGGTGAGGTGTGAGGACAGACTCACCGCTGTATGTGAACCTAGCAATCGCTTTGCAAAAAGGTGTATGCACAGAAAAGGAGTGGAGGAAACAAGTCCTCCACTCCTTTTTGTTTTTTACTTTTGGGAGGTATCAGTGGCCCTACGCTACTCCACCCGAAGCTTGAAATCGAGCTCGAGCTCGCTGTAAGGCTTGGCGGGCCTGCATTGAGGCTCGGCGATCTTCCCCAGAAACAGATGCAGCCTTAGCTTGAGCTGCCTCATATTCACTGCGGGCTGTATCTTTATCGATTTCCTCACCCCGCTCGGCACCCCTCACCAAAACTGTGACTTCATTCTCTTCAACTTCGGCAAAACCACCCATGAGGGCGATAGAAACCCAGTCTTTCTGAGGACGAACGCGCATGACACCAACATCAAGTGCTGTCATTAGGGGAGCGTGACCACCCAAAATTCCGAGCTGCCCAGTGGTGCTGGGCAAAATTACTTCTTCAGCTTCCGCATCCCAGACGGTTTTATCTGGGGCAATAACACGCACGGTTAGAGACATTTTGAATTGAACCGCTCTTTAGTAAAACGAGGACATCACACCTATACCTTGACCATATCAAGATCCCCGGTTTTCGCTTAGGAAAAACTCCAGTTTCCAAATCAGATATGGTTGAGCCAGCCCAAGGACTCGATAGTCACCGGGCTGACGTTGTTGCTGGTTAGCTCTCAGACTTCATCTTCTCGGCTGTTTCTAGAACCATATCCAGGTTGCCTTTTAGGTAGAAGGCTTGCTCAGGGATATCGTCCAGTTCACCGTTGAGGATTTTTTGGAAACCGTTGATGGTTTGTTCCAACGTGACGTACTGTCCCGGCATACCCGTGAAAATTTCTGCCACGAAGAAGGGCTGGGAGAGGAACTTCTCAATCTTGCGGGCCCGCGCCACTATCAGACGGTCATCTTCCGAAAGCTCGTCCAGACCCAGAATCGCGATGATGTCCTGCAGTTCCTTGTAACGCTGCAAGGTAGATTGTACGGCACGCGCGATGTCGTAGTGCTCGTCACCCACAATGTCAGGCTGCAGCATGGTTGAGGTGGAATCCAACGGGTCAACCGCCGGATAAATCCCCTTGGACGCCAATGCCCGCGATAGCACCGTAGTGGCGTCCAGGTGAGCAAACGTAGTTGCAGGGGCGGGGTCAGTCAAGTCATCTGCAGGGACGTAGACCGCCTGGATAGAGGTAATAGAACCTTCCAGTGTGGAGGTGATGCGCTCTTGCAGGTCACCCATGTCAGTACCCAGAGTTGGCTGGTAGCCCACCGCAGAAGGCATACGACCCAACAGGGCTGATACTTCGGAACCTGCTTGTACAAAGCGGAAGATGTTGTCGATAAACAGCAGCACGTCCTGCTTGTTCACATCGCGGAAATACTCAGCCATGGTCAGTGCGGACAGACCGACGCGCATCCGCGCACCGGGGGGCTCATTCATCTGACCGTAGACCAGCGCCACCTTGGACTGGCTGAGGTCTTCGCTGTTGATCACGCCCGACTCGATGAACTCGTTGTAGAGGTCATTGCCTTCGCGGGTGCGCTCACCCACGCCGCCGAACACAGACACACCGCCGTGCTCTTTAGCAATGTTGTTGATCAATTCCTGAATCAACACGGTTTTGCCTACACCCGCACCGCCGAACAGACCGGTTTTACCGCCTCGACGATAAGGAGCTAGCAGGTCAATTACCTTAATGCCGGTTTCGAATACGGCGGGCTTGGTTTCTAGCTCTGTCAGAGGCGGAGCAGAGCGGTGAATGGGAGAGGTGTCTTCGTTGCTGACCGGCCCTTTCTCGTCAATGGGTTCGCCAAGCACGTTGAAGATGCGGCCTAGCGTTGCACCGCCAACCGGAACGCTGATGGGCGCACCTGTGTTGACGACATCCATGCCGCGAATCAAACCATCGGTGCCGCTCATTGCAACTGCACGGACTTGGGAATCCCCCAGAAGCTGTTGCACTTCGCAGGTGACGGATACTTCTTGTCCGGCGGGGTTGGTCCCGCTGATGACAAGAGCGTTGTAGATTTCAGGTAACTGTCCGCTGGGGAACTCTACGTCTACAACCGGACCAATAACTTGTGTGATATTGCCAGTGTTGGTTTTCTCTGCAGTGGTGACCATGCTTGCGCCTATCTCGTGATCAGCTGTTTCGTCGGCACCTTTCTAAAGAAAGTCTTAGGTTTGCAGCGCCATCTAACACATTATCACCGAATGCTGCGTTGGGCGATCGCACACTGGGTTTCGCTAACCGTAGCTTCATGCGGCAGGGGACGGGTTCTTCCAAAGAACCCGTCCCCTGCCGCAGCGTTATGTTGGAATCTCATGTAGAACTCTGAGGATCGTTCACACTCGTAGCGTGTAGGCAATCCCGAAGGGAGGAACAAACGATGGGCATCATTTCTGGCTTGCTCGGCAATGCTGTCGAAATCAAAGGCGCTCGACTGGATGATTTACTCGAAGCCATCATGATTCCGGGTGAACAGGTTGAGAAAGCCTATCAGCTAATTCGCGACATTTTTGTGTTTACTAATAAGCGATTGATTCTGGTGGATAAACAAGGTGTCACCGGCAAGAAAATTGAGTTTTTGTCTATTCCTTACTCCAAAATCACCAAGTTTGCTCAAGAGAGTGCGGGCCATTTTGACCTGGATTCGGAACTCAAGATTTGGGTGGGAAGCGACCCCATGCCCATCACCACGGAATTTAAGAAGAACGTCAACATCAACGAAGTCTATGCCGTGCTGAGCCGGTATGTGCTCGAATAAGAGGCTCAGCATACAAATTCTCCCGATAAGATCGGAGAGAAAGAGGTAAATCCCTCATGAAAATCGCTCCTCATATCAACATCGATCCCAACATCCATCACGGTACGCCCACCATTACCGGAACCCGTGTTCCTGTTGCCATGATTGTCGGTTCCCTTGCCGGGGGCATGAGTAAGGAAGAGGTTGTGCAAGAGTACGAACTTACCCAAGTGCAGATTGAAGCTGCCCTCGCCTACCGGGCAGATTTAGATAGCTTGCGATTTTGAAATCTCTTTGGAAGCCTATAAAATTATCCGACTCAAACAGTATTCGACTCAAACAGACAGTATGAAAGCCATTGAAGCCAACGCCACCGTCAACGACCAAGGACAACTGTCCTTAAGATCAACCCCTTGAGTTGACACAAAACCGTCGTGTTCGTGTCATTGTCCTGATCTCTGAGGAAGATGACACCGACTCAGATAATACGCCTGACGAAATCGTTCTCGAAGGTCTCCGGCAGGGGTTACACGAAGCCCTTGCAGGCAAAACAATTCCCCTCTCGCAAATGTGGGACGGCATCGATGCCGCTAGTCACCACATACTCTAAAGCTGATCTAGCCGATGTTGATGTGAAGACCATACGTGATGCTATTGGACAGGTAGAGCAAAAGCTTGAAGGTACAGACGACCATTTGTAGCCTGTCTGTCCGAGACCTTAGGTTTCAACAGACAGACATTAGCGGATCAACCGGCAACCTTACGGTAAACGTTGTCCCTACCCCTACCTTGCTTGTCACCTCAATACTGCCCTGCTGTAAATCCACCAGCTGCTTGACGATACTCAGCCCTAGCCCCGTTCCTGGAATATTGCTCACGTTGCGTCCCCGATGAAACGGTTCAAACAAGTGCTGCCGGTCCTCCAGTGGAATGCCAATACCTTCGTCCTGCACCTGAAACATGAGTTGACGCTGCCGTTTCGACAGCTTTAGGCGAATTGTTTTGTCCTCCGGCGTATAGCGGATGGCGTTGGTCAGCAGATTGCCTAGAACCGATCGCAACAAGCGCTTATCCAAATCCACCACTAGCTGGCGACTCCGACAGCAGAACTGAATCGGTATCTGGGGGCGCTGGTATTCCTGCTCAGTCAAGAGGTCTTGGCAGAAGCGAACTAAGTCCAGCGACTGCGGATTGATCGCCAGCACCTTGGCCTCAATTTTGCCAATCACCAGAATGTCATCGATCATCTGGGTCATGCGCTCGACATTGGCCTGGATATTCAAGAGGTATTCAGCCTTTTCCTCAGCCTGCAGCTGGGTGTCATAGCGGTTGAGCGAGGAGACCGAGAGCGCAATGTTGTTCAAAGGATTGCGGAACTCATGGCAGACCATGGCCACAAAGCGCGATCGCATCTCACTGAGTTCCTTCAGCTGCTGATTTGCCTGCCGTAGTTTGGCCGTACGCTTTTGTACCTTCAGCTCTAGTTCTTCATTGGTGCGCTGCAGGACCGCTTCGGCCCAGCGACGTTGAGTGATATCACGAAAGGTGACCACAGCCCCGACAAGTTGCCCCGCTTCATCATGCATAGGTGTGCTGATGTATTCCACCGGAAAGCTGGTGCCGTCTTTACGCCAGAACACTTCATCCGTCACGCGGCGGACACTGCCATCTTGAAAGGCGGCGTAGATAGGGCATGCTTCACGGGGGTAATGGCTGCCATCCGGATGCGAATGGTGCAGCACTGCATGCATTGATTTGCCAATGAGTTCTTCTACGGGCCAGCCAATCATTGCGGCGGCGGCTGGATTCACAAAGCTCACATTGCCATCGAGATCTAACCCATATACCCCTTCGCCGACGGCATGTAATATCAGCTGATGCTGGCGACGGAGCTGTTCCAGGGTTTGATCAATGGGTGTATCGATGGCAGACGATGGAGTGTCTTGAGATAGCAGTGGCTCGTCTTGAGGGGCCATAGCAATATTGTGTAACGTTGAGTATTGATGAGCTTGTAATGCGCTCAGTGCAAGGGCTTGATGTCTTTGAGGGAGGGCGATCGCGGCAACAAACGGTATCCCAGTACACCATGCTGTGTTGCGTCAGCGATTACTAAATGAAGAATATAAATCACAAAAAAGAGTTGATGAGCTAGCTCGTTACAAGCTGATTGTGCTGGCAGGCAGCCTACGCTAACTCTAATCCCAAACCTAAAAGAAATTGCGAGTCTCGTTTTCTCTGTCAGCAAAAACTCTTTACACGTTGCTTGAGTAGAAGTATCCATTGTGAATGCTTCTGGAATTAAATTTTCCAGGGTCGTCATGCGAACAGTCTTAGTCATTGAAGATGAGAGTCAAACTCGCAATATCTTTCTAAGGTGCTTAGAGTTTGAAGGGTTTCGGGCGTTTGGAGCCAATAACGGCACGACGGGGATGGCGTTAGCTCAAAAGCACCATCCAGACCTAATTGTGTGCGACATTATGATGCCGGATATAGACGGCTATTCAGTTTTGTCGGCACTAAGATGCTCCCAAAAAACTGCTTCGATTCCGCTGATTTTCTTGACTGCAAAAGTGACGATGTCTGATTTGCGGCGAGGCATGGAAATGGGGGCTGATGATTATCTCACCAAGCCTTGTACCGTAGAACAGTTTTTGGCAGCCATCAATGCACGGCTGAAGCGTCACGAGGAATTGTCGCGACCGTACAAAAAAGTAACTTCGCCATCTTCTTCATCGGAGCGATCGCTTCCCCACACGTCAGAATCGGTTGCCAAGGGAGACAATGACCAGTTCTTTCCTCATTGCCCGAAGCTGGAACCTGTTTTCCGATTTATTGAAGCGCATTATCGGCAGCCGATTCATCTGCAGGATGTGGCCCAAGAAGCTGGCTATTCACCGGCGTATTTGACCAATCTAGTGCAAGAAAAAACCGGGCGCACGGTAAAACGTTGGATTATTGAACGGCGCATGGCGCAAGCCCGTGCGCTGCTTGCCAACACAACCCAACCGGTGCGGCAGATTGCTGAGTCCTCTGGCTACGCTGACGCGGGTTATTTCACCCGTCAATTTCGCCAGTTTCATGGTGTTTCGCCGCAGATTTGGCGACAACAATCTGAGTGTTTGACTTAGGTGATCCAGGACCTTGGGACGCAGAAGCGGCCCAAATCAGAATCTAAA
>JBCBJE010000095.1:0-10340 GCA_038523735.1 Cyanobacteria bacterium J06626_18
GTAGCCATTCATTGGGGGTGCGCTCTGGTTCAGATGAGGGTAATGGTTCCACCATCGGTTCCAGATGAAGCCGTTTGCGCCGCCAAGCCATATAAGCCTCAAATAGTCGCACCAGAAGCCATGCCACTAGTAGCGCAATGATAGCAACTGCTGTCCACTGCACCAGCGATGCTAACCAGTCTGGCAACTCTCGCACAGGCGGCGGCTCATTAGCTGACTCGGATTCACCTCGGGGCAACTGCAACTGCACCCACTCACTGGCATTCCGGAACAGCCGCCTCACCTGCCAGGGCAAATTACTTTTTTGAATCGACTCAGCCGTCATCGCACAGCGTAAATTTCGAAGCTTGCACCCCTAATTTACTCAATGTCAGCCGCGATCGCCCCTATTCATCCTTTTTCTCCCTCCCTTGTTCCCCCTGCCTCCTCCGCTCTCCCTTACTCCTGTTCCCTGATACGGTGCATTGCGATGCGAATCACCCTACAGATTCTTCTGTTCCCTGTTCCCTGTTCCCTTCCACCCTCCTACCCTTCCGCCCAGGATCACACTGTGATAGCTTCACTATTAGGAGTTTTTCTGCTGTAATAGCTCAATCCTTGTGATTGCAATTTATGCCGGGAGTTTTGATCCCATAACGTTTGGTCATCTCGACATCATCACGCGCGCGAGTCGTCTGTTTGAAAAGGTTATTGTCGTGGTGTCGACCAATCCTAATAAAAAGCCCTTGTTTACAGCAGAAAAACGTATGGAACAAATTCGTCAATCCATTGATCATCTGAATAATGTCGAAATTGATCATTTCGACGGATTGACGGTAACCTACGCCAGGATAAAGAGTGCTCAAGTCTTATTACGCGGGTTAAGAGTGCTGTCTGATTTCGAAAAAGAACTTCAGATGGCGCACACAAACAAGACATTAGCGAGCGATCTAGAGACTGTGTTCTTAGCCACTTCCACCGAGTACGGCTTTTTAAGCAGTAGTCTAGTGAAAGAGATTGCCCAGTTTGGAGGCCCAGTTGACCATCTGGTTCCTCAGCATGTTGCCCTGGATATACACCGATGTTACGCCAAGATCTGAAGTCTGCCATTCCCCCTGAAGAGAGCACTGCCATACCCACGACACAGCCTGCTATGCCGCAGGCAGCTCGGGCCAGTGAATCTATACATCGCCTCGATATTCAGCAGTCGCTTGACGTGCTAGAGGAGCTGATCTTGGAAAGTCCGCGCGTGCCTTTGTCGCGACGGACGCTTGTGGATGAGGATAAGCTGCTGGAGCAACTGGATCGCATCCGTCTTAACCTCCCTTCTGTTTTCCAAGAAGCCATGCAAATTGTGCAGCAGCGAGACCGGATTCTGGGCGGTGCCGAACAGCAGGCTCAGGAGATGCTCAATGCGGTTGAGAATGAAGCCACACGGCGCTTGCAAGAGATGGGGATTGTGCAGCGAGCCGAAGAGCAAGCACGTCAGGTACAGCAAAAACTGCAGCAAGATTGTGACGCACTGCGATCGCAAACCATGGCTGAAATTGAGCAATGGCAGGAAGCTGCGCGCCAGCACTGGGAGGCTACTAAACAGCAGTCTGAGGCAGAGTGTGTAGCCCTCAAGCAAGAAGCAGATGTCTATGCGGCCCAAGTTCTGCAGCGGGTTGAGCAACAGCTAGCAGAGATGCTGCAAGTTGTTTACAACGGGCGCAAAGCACTCGCAGGCGAGAGTAACGCCCCAGCCGACATGGGGCGTCCGTCATCCCCGACATCCCCAAGCAGAGCGCGGGCACTACCACAATCAGGGATCACTCGCCCAGGGCGATCGCAGCGCCGGGTAGAGTAGAATCCTCCATACGCCCACTCCGTCCGAACGACATCCATGCTGAGCTATTTGAAGGGAACCCTAGCCGACATTCAGAAGCAGGGCAGCTACCGGGTCATGCTGACTGTCGAAGTCAATCAGGTAGGCTACGACCTCCAAATTACTAGCCGGATGCTAGCCGAACTGCCGCCCCTAGGTGAACCACTGCAGGTTTATTGTCATTTGCAGATTCGCGATGATCAGCCAATGGTGTTTGGCTTTGCGAGTCGACCCGAGCGCGATGTATTTCGTCAGCTGGTCAGCGTGAGCGGCATTGGCCCCCAAATGGCGATGGCGTTGCTCGATACCTTGGGGTTCCAAGACCTGATTCAGGCCCTTGTTTCTGGCAATACGCGGCTAATTTCGCGAACACCTGGCGTTGGCAATAAAACCGCAGAACGGCTGATTTTAGAACTCAAAACTAAACTTGCCGAATGGCGACAGCAGTCTGGGCTAGTCATCGCGCCGGGCAGTGGCCCCATTGCCAACGTGCAAGAAGAAGTTGAAATGACATTGCTGGCACTGGGATACACCAACGGCGAAATCATGAAAGCCCTAGAAGCCGTGGGTCGGAACAGTGCCCTCGCCAAAACGTCTGAGACCGAAGCCTGGATTCGTGAAGCGATCGCTTGGCTCAGCCAGTCTGCTTACTAGCTATAACCCTAAGCAGTTGGGCCAAATACACCTCATTAGTTGAGGGTGAAAGGCCAAGGGAAAAAGGGTTTACTTGATTTGCTTGGATGACGCTATGTATCGGCTGTGACAAGTTCGCAGTAGATACGGTTCCGGTTTACCGGAAGCACCATGCTATACTGTGTAACTCTGTACGTTGGCTATTCAACTTTCTTCTACGGCAAATCATAACCCTATGGCTCTGCTACAAGAACGCAAACAAGAACTCATTTCGGAGTACCAAGTTCACGACACCGATACTGGCTCAGCTGAGGTCCAGGTTGCCATGTTGACGGAACGCATCAACCGTCTCAGTGCGCACCTCCAGAGCAACAAAAAGGACTATTCTTCCCGACGTGGCCTTCTCAAGATGATCGGTCGTCGTAAGCGTTTGCTGTCTTACATTGCGAAGAAAGACGTCCAGAAGTACCGCGATCTGATTGGTCGTTTGGGCATTCGCCGCTAGCGAACCTATCGGTCGGGTCCGGTTGTTATGGATTAGGGAGCTCTAAAATGCCCGCTGATGCAGAAAGAGAACGTCTACCGTTTGAACCGGGGCGTAAAAGTAAAAAGTCTTCGGAGAAAAAGGTTGCTCCCATTGCCCAACCTTCTGAAAAGACCGTATCGCCAGAAGCCTCTGTCAAATCGGCCCAAAAGGCAAAGACTTCAAAGCGTTCCAGCCGCGATCGTGATGAAACTAACATTCCTGAGGTCGTCAGCCAACGCATGCTGAAGCGCATGCTAGTGTTCTCAGGAGTGCCGGTCAGCCTAGGTGTCTTAGTCTTCTTCGGGGGCTACATTGTCATTACTCGACACATTGCCGAGTTGCCAAATGTCGCTATCTTTCTGACAACTCTGGGCTGCTTTGGTCTAAGTGTCTTGGGCTTGAGCTATGGCGCGCTCTCTTCTTCCTGGGATGAAGACGCAGTTGGAAGCCTTGTAGGTGCTGACGAATTTAAGTTGAACGTGGGTCGCATGGTTGATGCATGGCGACAAGCACGTGAAGAGCGTCAGAACAAGCAGTCTTGACTCCTTTCTATCACTTGCTGATAGGAATGTCACAAATAGTCAGCAGCGGTCACAAACAAACAGCCTTCCTAAAGATGCTTTGTTGATAGACGTTTAGATTTTCCCTTTAAGCTGAACTATTGAAAGGAGTGTAGGCGTTATGCCACCTCAAGACCGAAGGTTCTGCCCCGATCAGAACCTGCCCCAGTACTTAGACACACACCTAACGAGTGTCGTACAAGAGTACGCAAACCTCACGAAACAAGACATCCTTTCCACAACAGCAGCCGGACGCATAGATGAGATCTTAAGTCTGGCGGAAGTTGACCCGGCACTTAACCAAAAGCTAGTAGCTGTCGACCAAGCAGCATGCTGTCGGCAAAATCTACTCACTTGTCTGCAGCGGGATCGCTATCGCAATACCCTTGCCAACGTTAGCGAGTTTATCGACCTGAGCAGCTTCAGGCTTGATGAAGACACCAAAGCCTGGCGCGTCGAACAAACGTGCCTTCGTCAGCGAATTGATTCACTGAAGTCATAGAGGAATCAGAACTCAGTGCATCCCATTATGCCAATCTTAGTTGCTTGCCTGATAGCGTCTGGGATTGAGTACTTTATTAGACAAAGCACGCATAACAAGCCGCTTCAAATCTTGTCGGGGAGTGGTGCTGACAGATGAGATATTGTTGAAACAACCAGGTAGTGTTAAGGGCATGGAAGCGTTCAGGCCAATGATTCAAAGTACAAACATAAGCCAGGTCACAGCTTATGTTGCCTGGACTGACGAACACCAAAGCTGGTCATGGGACCATGACACAATAGAACTTTTCAATAATTCCACACATCGCTAGCCTTTCAAAGCTTTCAGTAATCGTGATTTGGCTCGATGTCCCCTCTGGCGTACTGCCATTTCCGTGCTATCCACACGGTTGGCAATCTCGCGCCAAGAACAGTTTTCGACGTAATGCCAAATCAGCATTCGGCGATCGCCCTCCGGCAGTTGGATGAGTGCCTGGTTAAGTCCCGGTAGCCGTTCGTCCGGTTCGATAGACTCAGGCTCCGGAGCTTTTAGCTCCAAGTAGTCGTCTAGCGATCGCTCCTGTCGATGCCGACGATAGGTTTCGCGCACAATGTTATAGCCTGTTCGGCGGAGCCACGCCGAGGGTGAGTGAATGGGCTCTGCCTGTTTGCGGATAAATTTCACGCCTCGCAGAATCGCCTCACCTAAGACATCTTCAGGCGACAGGTGCTGAGTCACGTGAAACTGCCGAATCTTAGCTTCAAAAAAGGCCAACAGGAGAATTCCCTGCTGGCCCTCTTGAGAACTGATGAGGCACTGAGTTTGCTCGATGAAGGCATACAGCGAGACGTAACACGTACATTCTTTACCAAACCAGCTCCACCAAGGAATTGAGCGATGTAGGCTGAAGCAGTACAGCCATTGACAGCCTTCCCAACCTAGAAACCGAATTTCATAAACGGGGTTGTTCATAACGGCTTTTCCAAAACGTGAGCTCAAAGAGACAGTCCTCACACCAGAGCTACAAGCCTGAAGTCGATCAGTTCGGGCGCAAATGATAGAGATAATTGCCGATATACATTACGCAGCCGAGCCTTTAACGATTCAGGGAGGACGGCCAAAAGGCACAGACATTTCCCTTTAGGCTTGCAGCCTTTCAAGTAGTAGTGACGCAAACTGTATCTGTCGTGACATCAAATTTGCTTCATTCTCTTCTATTTGCATCTGAGAACGAGGTCGTTCACTGTTTTCCAGCTCGTTACACAGCTTGATACGTCCATATTTGTCTTCTAGTCTCTCAAGAGAGATGATGGATGCTTACATCACTGATGCTGTGCTGCTGCTATCGCCATGCCCGTCGATTACCTCGAAAAAATTCTGACCGCCCGTGTTTATGATTTAGCTCAAGAAACGCCTTTAGACTTAGCTCCTCGCCTTTCAGAAAGATTGCATAACGCTGTCTATCTGAAGCGCGAGGATATGCAATCGGTCTTTTCTTTCAAGCTGCGGGGCGCTTACAACAAAATGGCGCAGCTACCTCCCGACGTTTTGGCTAAGGGGGTGATTGCCGCTTCGGCAGGGAACCATGCTCAGGGCGTAGCTCTGGGAGCGAAACATCTGGGGACAACCGCTGTCATTGTGATGCCAGTAACGACGCCTGAACTCAAGGTAATGGCAGTCAAGTCTCGCGGGGGTATCGCTGTTTTGCACGGCAACACCTACGACGACGCGTATGCCCATGCCTGCCAGCTAGCGACGGCGAAGGGCATGACCTTGATCCACCCTTTCGACGATCCCGAAGTGATTGCGGGACAAGGGACCATCGGCATGGAAATCTTGCGCCAGCATCAGAAGCCCATCCACGCGATTTTTGTGGCGATTGGCGGTGGTGGCCTGATTTCAGGAATTGCCGCCTACGTCAAACGCTTGCGGCCCGATATTCGCATCATCGGCGTTGAGCCAGTCGATGCTGATGCGATGTCTCAATCCTTGCAGGTGGGCAGTCGTGTGGGTCTCACTCAAGTCGGTTTATTTGCTGATGGGGTCGCCGTGAAGCAAGTCGGCGAGGAAACTTTTCGCCTGTGCCAGCAGTATGTAGATGAGATCATTTTGGTAAACACGGACGACACCTGTGCTGCTATCAAAGATGTATTCGAGGATACGCGCTCCATTCTTGAACCGGCAGGTGCATTGGCGATAGCTGGTGCCAAAGCCTACGTTGAGCGTGAATGCATCACCCATCAAACGCTCGTAGCGGTAGCCTGTGGTGCCAACATGAACTTCGATCGCCTGCGTTTTGTGGCGGAACGGGCCGAAATGGGGGAACGCCGTGAAGCGATTTTTGCCGTCAATATTCCTGAAGGTCCCGGTAGCTTACGCAAATTCTGCGAGTGCATTGGCGAACGTAACTTGACTGAATTCAATTACCGTATTGCTGACCAGTCAGAAGCCCACATTTTTGTCGGACTGCAGATTAAAGGTCGTCAGGATGCCAGTCAAATTGCCGCCACCTTTGCCGATAATGGGTTCCCTGCCATCGACTTGACCGACGACGAGCTGACCAAGATGCACCTGCGGCACATGGTCGGCGGGCGATCGTCCTTAGCCCACAACGAACTGCTTTACCGCTTCGAGTTCCCAGAATATCCTGGCGCGCTCATGAAATTCCTCAATCGCATGAGCCCCAACTGGAACATCAGCCTCTTCCACTACCGCAACAACGGCGCTGATTACGGTCGCATCGTGATCGGCATGCAGGTGCCTCCCGCTGAAATGTCAGACTGGCAGGCGTTTCTCGAAACACTCGGCTATCGCTATTGGAACGAGAGTGAAAATCCGGCCTATCGACTGTTTTTGGCTTAGAAAGTGCTTAAGAACCCCGGTTTCTTTGGAAAATTGCTAGATCCTGTTGCTGAGTATCCAAAGAAACTGGGGTTCTGGGGTTGCGGGGCGATCGCCACACGCCTATCCGCCGTAATTCCAGCCTGTGCTTTCCAGCAGCAGGGGATCCCCTTCGCGATGGATAGCAGCACCCACGACTTCGCCAACAAATACGGTGTGGTCACCATGCTCGGTACTGCCTACGACACGACACTCCACATATCCCAGCGTGTCTTTAATAACCGGACAACCCGTTTCAGGAGCTTCGTAGAATTCGATATCTTCGAACTTATTGCCCACTCGGCGTAGAGGCTTGAAGAAGTTCTGGGCTAAGTCCTTTTGTCCGGCTTCCAAAAAGCTCAGCGCAAAGGTGCCGCTCTCTTTAATCATTGCGTGAGACGTCGAGTCGTTCTTGACACAGTTCACAACCAAAGGCGGCTGGAAGGAACCCTGCATCACCCAGCTAGCCGTGAAACCGTTCATATCATCGCCATTCCGTACCCCGCAAATGTAGAGGCCATGGGGAATTTTGCGTAACAGCGTTTTCTTAGCCTGTTCGTCCAACATTGCAATCTCCTAAGGTCGTCTTTGGATTATCTTCTTAGCGTCTTTTTCATCCTACTGGGAACTAGACGCGGGCCACGCCTTCTTCGCGGGCAGCCTGACGTACAGCCGACGCTACCGCAGTTGCCACACGCGGGTCAAATACCGATGGGATGATATGGGTTGCCGTGAGATCTTCAGAGTTCACCAGCGACGCGATCGCATTGGCGGCTTCTAGAAACATCGTGGTTGTAATCGCAGCAGCCCGACAGTCCAATGCCCCTCGCAGCATGCCGGGAAACGCAAGGACATTGTTGATCTGGTTGGGATAGTCACTGCGCCCCGTCGCCATCACCGCAACGATGTCGGATACCAGTTCGGGCTGAATCTCAGGAATCGGATTCGCCATGGCCAGGACGATGGGCTCCAGAGCCATCGATTTCACCATGTCTACGCTAACGACACCAGGCGCACTGACCCCTAAAAAAACATCCGCTCCGTTCATAGCATCAGCCAAGGTACCCGCTTGCTCGACAGCATAGGATTGCTTTTGAGGATTCAAATCAGTGCGATCGCGCGAAATAATGCCCTTCGAGTCACACATCAGAATCGTCTGAACACCTGCTTTTTTCAGTAGCTGCGCGATCGCCACCCCGGCAGCTCCGGCCCCATTAATCACAATGCGAATTTCACTGAGTGATTTGCCCACCAGCTTGAGCGCATTCTTGAGCGCCGCCAGCACCACAATCGCAGTACCGTGTTGATCATCATGAAATACGGGAATATCCAGTTCCTGCTGCAGACGCGCCTCAATCTCAAAACAACGGGGCGCGCTGATGTCCTCTAGGTTGATGCCGCCAAACACGGGAGCAATGCGTTTGACGGTTTCCACAATCGCATCGGTATCCTGCGTTGTTAAACACACTGGAAAGGCATCGAGCCCCGCAAATTCCTTAAACAATAGCGCTTTGCCCTCCATTACCGGCAGCGCCCCTTCAGCACCCAGATTACCCAAGCCCAAAACGGCACTGCCATCGGTGACAATGGCCACGGTGTTGCGCTTAATTGTGAGGTCGTACACTCGTTCCGGGTCCGCTGCGATCGCCTTGCAAACACGTCCCACACCAGGCGTGTAGGCCATCGCCAAGTCGGACTGGTTGTGAACCGCCACCTTGCTCACGACTTCAATCTTGCCCCCATCGTGGAGCTGAAAGGTTCGGTCTTCGACCTTCAGTAGTTCAATGGAACTTAGGTTTTGCACCGCCGCAACAATTTCGTCAACCTGCTCTTGACTCGCCGCATCCACTGTGATTTCGCGCGTCACAAATTGCGGCGTGCGCTCCAGCAAAATCACATCATCCAAGTTACCGCCAACTGCCGCGATCGCTTGCGTCACCTGGGCTAGCATGCCAGCCTGATTGGGTATTTTGAGGCGCAGCATCAGTCCGTAGCTGGAGTTGGGGGTCAGGTGAGCCATGGGATTTCCTGTCATGCGAACGTTAATAAAGTGGGCGGGTGATGATCACCACCGCAAATGAGCCTAAGCAAATGGTATGCCGCTTAGGTAGAGCGAAGATCACCAAACTCGTTAAAGTGAGAAAGTCACGATTGTGAATGCCTTACGCGAGTCGGGAAAACTTGATAAAAAAGTCTCACTGTCGAAGCCTGACTACGACCAGCTCCTGACTCCCAGATTAGAGATGGCTTCGCCTTTAGAAAAACATCCACCTGTAGAAAGCGATCGCCTGATACCTCAATGCCAACTCTGCGTACCCAGATTGAAATCAACGCTCCTCGTCATATTGTCTGGGAAGCCCTAATACGCAAGGATGAGTGGCGGCGCTGGAACACGTTTTTGTTCGATGCCGACCCGGCGCTCCCAATTCTTCAGGGAAAGGCCATCTTTCTATCCGTCCGCCGCTTAGAAGACGACGAGTTCACTGATTTTGAACCGTTCGTAACGCTGGTACAACCCGAAGCCTGCCTCCGCTGGATCGCTCAGATGCCCGGTTTCAAAAGTGAACAAACCTTTGAACTCCAAAGTCTCGGTCCTAACCGTACGATTTACATGCACTGCGAACGCTTCAAAGGACTCCTCTCCAACGTGTTTCTCCCGTTCATTCGTCAAGATGAAAAGCAGGGAATTCAACGCATGGCCCGCCAGCTCAAACGCCATGTGGAACGACGCGAATATTGGCAGTACCGCCGCGAGAAGCGCGATCGACGCAACTACTGAGGGCAAAATCCATACCTAGATGCAGGAGCATCTTCAATACATAGGTAGAAGCTACTATCATCTGGATATTACTTAACTCGAAGCTTCCCCTGATTATTTGCAGCATTGATGACATTCCGATTAGCAGTAAACACCTGTATGCCAAAGATAGTCGAATAGTCTCCATCATCAGTAATCACCTTCGTGACACTGTTTTGCCGCATAGCCTCGATAAGCAGCAGATCGTAACCATCAGCCTTACTAGCCTGAAAACAATTTAGGGCTTCAGCGGCAGCTATGGCATCTACTCTAAGTTCGACTAAATCGCCGTCACTTGCTACCAATCCCCAAGCCGCCTGGACTTCTGCAACAACATTGGCTCGCGCCGAAGCATAGTTGTGACGGTACTCCTTTGGATTAGCAATTGGCGGAGTCCTTTGAGAGGAATTCGGTGGTGGTGCCGAATAAGACGATAACTTGTACTCTGACCGCTCTATCAAGCTAGAAAGTTCAGCTAGAGATAAACCGGAGTAGCATAACCTTGAACCACAATTAAAAGCAGCAGCTACGTAATTAGGATAGGAAGTAGTTTGGTAAGACTTAGCGGAGGAACTCGCAGGAGGATAAGTTAGCCAATACCAAACGTTGGTATCGAC
>JBCBJE010000096.1:0-10334 GCA_038523735.1 Cyanobacteria bacterium J06626_18
GATCGACCGCAAAATTTTCCTGGCAACCTATACAGACATCAACCTTTTAGGCTATGACTGTTCTGCAATAACAAAAAGCTTTGGTGAGTAGATACCGCTACATGTAATGGATTCGCTAACAGGAAAACGGAAAATATTGTTTTTACTGATGGCTATCAACAGTAGAAATGAAAGTTTTCCTATTGACAGTTCTGATAATCATCTGGACCGATTTAACTGATAGCGCCTGTAATCACGCCACAGACGCCGACAGGTCGCGATCATCATCCAAAGCGAGCCGATTCCCCAAACCACCACAATAAGTGTCGCGACAACGGATTCAATCGTAGGCGTTGCGGTGGAGAGATCACTCATATCGGTGCTTCCCGTCAGTCCATAGACGATAACAAAGGGTAAGAACGCATAAGCATTGTTAACCGCATGCAGCCCAACCGCCCACTGAAACCCGTGTTGAATTCTGATATAGCCCAGCACGAGACCAATTACGGTGTAAGGCAGCATGATGAGCGGACTTAAATAAAAGTGCTGCCAGATTCCAGCGAAGTTGAAAACGTGAATAAAGCCGAAAAGTAGTGAAGAAGCATAGTATAAATACGCAATATTTTTTGAGTAGAATTGCTCGGCGTGTCGAGGATTGTAGTACCGCTTGACGAGCAAATAGAGGCCAAAACTGCCTAGCACTATGAGGAACAGGACTCCCCAGGGACTGACCCATTGATTGTTTCCCGATAGAGCCGCCGCCAAGCTTGATTCTGAGAGTATAGGAAGAAGCTGCACACCTACCAAATATGCGATCGCAAGTAGGGCCCCCACAAGGTTAATGGGCGAGGGTCTAAGAAATAACCGAAACCAGAGTTCCTCAATGACAGGAATCAGAAGTGCCCCGAGTCCCAGAATTAGCAGAACTGGCATACCTTCAAACGCAGCGGTGAGCTGATTGTCCATGCCAGCCGCGCTAACCGCCCACATTAGGGGAATGGATAACAGCAGTCGGACCAATAGACTAAACCAGAAAAGCTGGCTAACTTCACTCAACGTTTGACGCAGCGGCTGGGCCCTCAGAGGTGGATAGGTTGGTTTGCGAATGTAGTCCCAAAACTGTAGCAGCAGGGGCTTGCGGGGTGAATTAATCATTGCAGTGTGCGATTGACATGATACGCTAGCCTAATTTTTGGTGCGTGCCCGGCACTGACCAACTTGCTGTCCATACAGTGTTATCTTCTTGCTGATAGGCTTGATTTCCTGATTTTGTTTGTTGTGTTAACGGTTAATTTGCTTTATCGCTGTTAGTTCAGGCAGCTTGCTTCCGTGGGAAGGCACAATGTAGAGGCTTCGCATTGACTTGATAAGAGATTAATGGATCGAAGAACGGTACTTTTAGGGTTGATGGGGATCGCGGCGAGTCAGGTTGCCTGTCAACGGACTGCTGACCAAACGCTGCGAATTGTCACGCTTAAACGGGCACTGCCGCCTCGCCTGGTAGCGACCTTTAAGGAGACACAAAAAGTGGCACAGTCCGCATCGCTCAATCTCAAAATCGACACCGAAACGTCTGTGGCAAATTTATTCCATCAGCTGCAGCAGTGGCGTATAGGTGAAGAAGCACCTCGTAATTGGTGGCCGTTGAATTACTTTAGTCGATCGCAATCACCTGCGATCGCCAATTGGGTCAGCCTCAGTGACTACTGGTTGACTGCAGCGATTCAGCAAGACCTGATTCTTCCCTTAGTCGCCACCGCTATTCCTAGCTGGTCTGACTTACCCGAAATTTGGCAGTCGCATTTGCAGCGCGATCGCCAAGGACTTCCGTCAGAACAAGGCCCCCCCTGGGCGACTCCCTATCGCTGGGGCAGTCTCATGATCGTATACTCGCGCCAGCACCTAAATCGCATCAGTTGGCAACCAACTCAATGGCGCGATCTCTGGAACCCCAAGCTGGAAAAGCGAGTTGCTCTGCCCAATCATCCCCGCCTGGTTCTGGGTCTGGTGCTCAAGTCGCTAGGTAATTCGATCAATGTTGCCGACCCAGATGCCCAAACTGAGTTTACCGAAGCCCTAGCAGCGCTGCGCCCACAGGTCAAAGTTTATGACTCGGATAACTACTTGCAGCCCTTGATTCAGGGCGATACCTGGGTGGCAGTGGGGTGGTCTACCGATATTCGCCCTGCCCTATCTCAATATCGGCAGTTGGCGGCTTTCGTGCCCGATCCAGGTACAATTCTGTCTGCCGATGTGTGGGTTAAGCCGCGAACGAAAGCGTCTTCCAGTGGTGTTGCTAATCTGACGGCGATGGACAAAGCCTGGCTCAGCTATTGGTGGCAATCGGAAACAGCCACGCCGTTTAGTCTGTTTTCAGACGGATTATCACCACTCTTAATAACACCGCCTGTTTCGACTGAGACAGACACTGACCTGTCATCGGAGAAAGTTTTGCTGCCCACTGCCGGTCAGCTCGAACAGAGCGAATTCATTAAGCCCCTATCACCAGCAGGAGTTGAGAGTTATACAAAACTCTGGCGCAATTTACGGGGGGGCGAATAGGTCTTCATCGAAGGGCATTTCAAGCTGCACAAAGGGAGCTACAGCGGCAAAACATTCGACATCCTCGATTTCGGGAACTGGGACGTACAAATCGGGGCTGTCTTCCAGTCTAGGCATGCTGCTAAAGTCGCAACTATACATACCAACCAGAGAAATGGAGCTATACATTCTGAGTTGGTAGCCATACCCCATAGCTGTTATTCCTAACTGATTCAATAGTGAATACTGCTGCAGATACTCCAGCCGATTCCAATATTGGGGATCAAGCTGAATGTCAATGATGGCAGCGTCAGCTGCGTCACTCCGAAAGGCTATCCATCCCCTAATCAAACGATACCCGCCCCAGGGATCGTACAACTGGTCACGGCTCCACCATAGACTCGGCGATGTTGGGTCGAATAGAGACGTGTCGGCCTGCGTCACAATGGGCCAGCTGACATCCAAATTCAAAGCATCCTGATTATTTCGAAAGCCAAGGTCGTAGACAGAGGGGACTTCCAGAAGCTGTTCAAAGAGTTGCTCAGCGGGGGAAGGCGCTACCCCTGCTTCAGAATCTACCTGAGCTCTTGCTTCTGAAATGCAGAGAGTGGTGAGAGCGATCGCCCCAACTAACCCCGCCATCTTGCCTATAGCCTCCATAGCCCCCTTTTTTCCTTGCCCTTTCCCCTTTTCCGCTTCGCCCTTTCCCCTTTTCCTTCTGCCCTCAACCAACGCGATGTCCTTGTCTGAAAACAAAGCCATGCCACTCAACTGCCAGCAGTAACTGTTCCTAACCATCGTCTGGTTTCCAGAATGAAAAATCTTCGCTGCGACGGAGATAACCCTTTGGTACTGACCTACCTGTGCGCTTTATACCAGTGTAGTTCGAGTCCGTCAGTGTCTGCCTACTCGGAGCCAGCCAAAGACTTGCTCTACTGTCAGTTCTAAGGGAATAACGGGGGGAACAGGTAACTGATCGCTGCCTTGCATTACGGTCGGTAGTTGGTTGGGCAGAAACCCTGTTATGGCACGCTCATCGGGATCGACCAGCCAGCCTACTTGCGCTCCCTGTTGAAGACAATGCACCAATTTATCTATTGGTTTAGTAGGCGACTGGGCAGGTGACAGAATCTTGATGGCCCAGTCTGGAGCTAGCATGAACTCGTTGGGGACTTCTCCATCCTTGTCAAAGGGCACTCTATCCCAAAGGAAAACTGCTACATCAGGGACAATTGCCCGCCCCCCGAAGACGCAACGAAGCTCTTGAACGGCATAGGCAATTTCGTCCGGCTGAGCAGCATTCCGTATAGCGCTAACTAGAGCCCATTGCAGTTCACAGTGTTTTCCTTGCGCCATCGGTTTCTGAATGATTTTGCCGTCAATGTACTCGCTGGCGGGTTCAGTTTCAGGCATCGCCAGGAAATCTTCAAGGCTGATTTGGGGTTTGGTAACGGCTTGGGTCATGGGCGATCGCCTCCTGCTTGTGCTCTGTACTCAGATGATGGCCCTAACTGAGCCCAGCGTTCCATTCTGAGATGCCATTCAAATTGGCCTGACTCTAGACTAGGCGTATCCGGATCAATTGCGCTCTCATAGTTATGCACAATCTGTAGAGCTTCTTCGCGGGTCAGGCGTTGCTGGTTACCGACAATCGCCGATTCGATGTACCAGGTTCCGTAGTAATCAGCGTTGGGCACAACCTTGATGCGATATTCGGCTGTCCAGTCAGAATAGTCCTCATGGCGATACCAGTTAAGGAATTGACTCAGCATCGCTTCCCCATCGATGTAGTTGCTGACTAGCTCACCATTGTTACCGAAGGACATCCTATTCACCGCGATCGCCCCTCCAGCAGCCCTGCTATTTAGTCTAAGAGGCTTCTAACCCTCAACCGTTGCCAATAAACGTTCCTGCACATCATCAGGTAGTTCCAAAATGACAAATTGCCGCTGGGGATAGAGATAATCCTCGCTAGATTCATCGATGATCCGCAGACAATCAACCTCATACGCTGTGGGATCGGGGAGGACCCGATAAACTTTCCAGACCTCTAAATCTCCATCTTCTTCGCCTGCAATACAGACGGCAAACTGAATATCTGAATCGACTGTACTCATCAGCTTCACTTTCACTCTAGGAGACGTTTGACTTTCATCTTGCGCCGACCCACTCCATGTGCTTCATACCAGTGTAGTTCGGCTCGACGAACCGCTCCATTCGGAAATTGCACGAGTCTAACACCTTTCATCTTGCGCTAACGCCGCCCTCCAAAGTCGTCTTTTAGTCTTTGCAACTCACGAATCGACTGATTGACAGCAATTACCTCTATATCCGTCAATTCGCCAATCAATTCGAAGCCACTTCCCATATCTCAAACGTATCTTGAACCTTGCAGTAGTGACTCTCAACCGTTCGCTGCATTTGAATAGTTACGCTTCATGCCCTTTTAATGAGGGGTACCAGGTGCAGCATGTAATCGCGTTTGCCAATGGGTACACCCGCCATGCGAAGAATGTCGTAAGCAGTGACCAGATGAAAGTAGAAGTTTGGCATTAGAAATTCATTGACGTAGGCGCTACCCGGCAGCTCAATGTAGGCATGACCTAAATCAATGCGGGCAACCTCGTCTAGTTTGGCGTCTTCAACATCAATGCTGGCAAGAAGTCCCTGGGTATTCGCGATATGTTCGGATGCCTGCGCCAGTGATGTGACTTCTGGATCGAGATTATCCATTGGTTTACTGTCACACCACAGAGCAAAGTTGCGGGGCTGATTGCAGGTAAACGCAATCTGTGTGCCAAAGGGCAACATATCAGCCGCAATTCGCTCCTGAAGAAACGATTCACTGCCATCAAAATGAGTCTGAGCCGACTTTAAGAGGTGCTCAAGCGTTGTTAGGCGGACTTGGAAGATGGCTTTGATTGAATCGATATTCTGACTTGGCATCTTGTAAACCCCCTAAGATTGAACTTATGCGCCTAAACGTAGTTAGGCGCGTTCGCAACCTAACGTTCTCATGATGCCAACACTGGCTTTTCCCAAACCACTGAATAACGCCAAAACAAATGTTTCCTGACTTTTGCTTTCCTTAATGGTCTTGTGTAAATTCGTTGGACTTGCGAAATAGTGAGGTACTTGTCTGTGCGGAGATGCTCTCTCATTGCTGCTGCTGCTTTAGGTGATTGCTGAATATGGCTATTCTTGAGTGCCTGGAATAGCCAATTTAGGGGAACTGCAACAAGCTCGTTGAGCATATCTCGCCAACTCTCATGTTCTAGCAAATCCAAAATTATCAATCTGCCACCAGGATTCAAAGCAGCTTTGAGTTTGGGCAATAAGTTTTCAACTGGTAAATGATGAAGGGTAGCAATAGACACGATTACATCAAATTGTTCGGCTGCTGGTTTCCACTGCATGACATCAGCAACCTGAAAATCAATGTTTGAGAACTGTCTTGATCGCTGTTTAGCAACTTCAATCATATTGGGAGATAAGTCGATCGCAACAACTGTTTCAAAACGCTTCGACAGAAGACGTGAAAATTCACCCGTTCCGCAACCAATGTCAAGTGCTGTTTGGCGTTGAGATGGCAACTGCTTAAGTAGGAAGCGGTGATAGTGATTATTGTGATCCCATCCCTCTCGGTTATGTAGAGCAATGCGATCAAAATCATTCCGTATCTTCTGCTTCAGGCTCTTATTCATACCGATTCATGATTCGACACCTCAACACTGAATTATTGCCCCACTAATAACCTCCAGGTAGCTTGACTTTGAACCCTAACAGACACGCTTCAAGAACCTTCCTACCAAACAAAGTCATTGCAGGATTAACCATCCTGCCCCAGGATGAGCTTGAGACGGTGAGTGTGCCGCAACTGTAGAGGTTTTTGTGCTGCCTGTTCCAACATGTGAACTATGTGCTCTGGGCGCAGCAGCGTTCCGTCATTACGGCAGCTTCCTCGATAGCGAATGATCGCTTGCGTAGCCTCATTTGTGGCCTGCAGCCCCGACGGCAAATCGGCTTTGGCGTCTGCATCGGCGATCGCTAGCTCAAAGAGGCGATCGCGGAGGTTAACCTGCTTTTTCTTGCCTGACTTGGTGGTGTGCTCCCAGGCGATTTCAACAGAGTCCGATACAGCCTGTACCCAAGCGGACCAGTCGGCGGACTCAGCCGCTGCGTCGGGATCGCCCAAATCGACTCGTAGCAGATATTCGGCTTCCTCCAGCACCTTAGTGGCCGAGGCATGGGATAGGGGCACATCCGACACTTCGTAGATCGGCATTTCAGGGGGCAGTTGTGCCGCGAATCGCTCCTGAAACTCGGCCAAGTCCATCGGTTGAGTCAGCTCAAAATCGACAATTTCGCCAGCGCTGGTAGCGCCCAATGGCAAGGCATTGGCAGGCGAAATGCGGGGACCCGGATGATAGCCACCTGTGAACGCGATCGGGATGGATGCGCGCCGAATTGCCCGGTCAAACAGGCGCACCAAATCTAGATGGCTGAGCAGCGCAATTTCGCCCAGCTTGCCCAAGCGTACCCGCACTCGCTGAGCCCGGTTCTGATTTGGCTGAAAATGGCCCGAAAAGTCTGGAATTGGCGGCGGGGGAACGACTACGTTGTGCCCAAAATCAGGACCGCAGACGCCACAGTGGGAGCAGCCTTCAAAAGAACAGTCAGGTACCGTGGCGGCTGCCAGAGCGCGCTGTAAATCTTCCTGCAGCCACTGCTTGTCGATACCGGTATCTAGGTGATCCCAGGGTAGGGGTGCCTCCAGAGTCGAGCTGTGTTCGCCCTCGTGGGTATCCATCACGTTCCATTCACCGGCCTCTACCTGGCGATATTTCCACGACAGACCCGATTCCTCGATCGCCTGCGTCCAGGCATTAAATGCCCGATCCAGACTCTCCCACCAGGAATCCATACCCGCACCCAGTTCCCAGGCGCGCCGGACAACGGCAGAGAGACGGCGATCGCCGCGCCCAACGAAATTCTCCATGGCCGAAATGCGGACATCGGTGAAATTAGACTTAATGCCCCGCATGGTATGGAACTCATCGCCCAGCAGCTTCTGTTTCCGCAGGAATTCGCTAGTGGAGACGGAGTGCCACTGGAACGGCGTATGGGGCTTGGGCGTGAAGTTGGAAATGGTGAGATTCACCTTCAGGGGCTTGCGTCCGCGCTGACGACACTCTTGCTGTAGCCATCGCACTGTCTCAGCAATGCCCAATACATCAGCGTCGGTTTCGCCGGGCAGGCCAATCATGAAATACAGCTTTACTCGGTCCCAACCCTGCTCGTGAGCGGTCTTTACGCCGCGTAGTAGCTCTTCATTAGTAAGTCCCTTATTAATGATGTCTCGCATCCGTTGGGTGCCAGCTTCGGGGGCAAAGGTCAGGCCCGTTTGGCGGGTACCGCCCAGGATATTGGCAATGTTTTCGTCAAAGCGATCCACCCGCTGGCTGGGGAGTGAGAGTGAGATATTCTCGTTCTTGAGGCGATTTTTGACTTCGACGCCAACCGCAGGCAGCGCTAAGTAGTCGGAGCAGCTCAGGGACAGCAGCGAAAATTCGTTGTACCCTGTGGCGCGCATCCCGGTTTCGATCGCATCCACAACTTCCTCGGTTGCCACATCCCGTGCTGGGCGCGTCAGCATACCCGGCTGGCAAAAACGACAGCCCCGTGTACAGCCGCGACGAATTTCCACTGTCAGGCGATCGTGAACGGTTTCAATATAGGGCACCAGTCCGATTGCGTAGTGCGGCATCGGTGTTGCGACCCGGCGTAGCACCCGCGGCGGCACATCGGGACGATTGGGATGCACTGAGCCATCCTCTGCCATGTCGTAAAACCGGGGCACATAGACCCCCGGCACCTGAGCCAAATCCAGCAGCAGTTCCTCGCGGCTCAATCCAGCCGCTTTGCCCTCTTCCAGCACCAGCCCAATTTCGGGGAGCAGTTCTTCGCCGTCACCCAGAGCAATGAAGTCAAAAAATTCGGCATAGGGCTCGGGGTTAGATGTTGCCGTTTGTCCTCCGGCAAAGATGAGCGGCCAACTGCCCTCACCCACATGCCAGGTTCCGGCGGCATCGCGCTCCTGCCAGGTCAAGGGAATCCTCGCCAGGGTCAGCATTTCCAGGATGTTGGTAGCGCCCAGCTCATAGGCCAAGCTGAAGCCCAAAATATCGAATTCTGTCAGCGATCGCCGCGACTCGACAGCAAACAAGGGGGTCTCGGTATCCTTCAGCTTTTGCGCTAGGTCAGGGGCGGGTAGATAGGCGCGATCGCACAGCTGACGCGGCTGCTGGTTGAGAATGCTGTAGAGAATAATGTGGCCTAAGTTAGAGGCCCCAACTTCATAAATTTCAGGATACGTTAGTACCCAGCGCACACTCGTCTCAATCCAGGATTTGTGAACAGCGCCTAGTTCATTGCCGAGATACCGCGCTGGCTTATTGATTTCAGGAGTGAGGAGTGCTTGAACCGAAACTGCCACGGCGATTTCCCTAGCTGCCTAATGTGCCATCCCACTATAGCGAAAAGCCCGCTATTCTCTGCTGCCTAACCGTTACATCGATTATAATGAAACCTATCTATTCTTAAGGAACCAGCCACGATGTGGGTAGTTAGCAATGGAAAAGGGGAACAGGAGATGAGGTGATGGGGTGAAAGTGAAAAGGTGAAGGGTAAAAGGGCAGAAGAACCAAGAACCAATTACCAAGCGTCAACCACCAACGATTAACCAATAACCAACCATCAATCATCAACCACCCCCTGAGAACCAAAAAACAAGAACTATCCAACCCTTTACCCTCTACCCTTCCACTCTCCCCATTACTCTACATCCGCGATCAGACCCAGTTTTCTGAACCAGAGCTTTTCAAAACTAAAGCCGGGGACTGCTTCTGCCTCTGCGGCTGCCTGTTTTAAATCAGCTTCTGATAGCTCGACGCCACACTGCTGGCCGAGGGCGATCGCATCGGCAGGGGATTGGCAGGTTTTTAGCTGATCATCCAGTGTTTTGGTGTTGTGGATTTGGCTGAAGAAATCTCGCAGTTTGGGGTCGAGGCGATCAAGCCACTGTCGATAGGCCGTCTGCGCGATGCTTTGAAAATCCTGCCCTGTCAGCTCAAAACCCTCTGCCTTCGCTAAGGCTAAAAACTCCATGGGGTTGGTAATGGCCTGGAGCTGAGCCTTTAACTCTGGGGATGCAGCAACTCTGTCGTTAAACGCCTGCACAGACTCGGATGACATTGTGAAATAATCCTGCTAATGAGCACGCAGCGGCTTACACCATCAATCGTAAGAAGCGACAGCCTACACCGTTAGTCTCTACAGTAACCTCAGAAACGCACCATGGAATCAGCAGGCAACTGGCAAGAATGGACCTTTGTTGTTGGCTACGTCTCCTTTCTGGTTTTTGTTGTGGGGTGTGTGATTGTGTTCTCCTCCCAGCAAGGCGATTAGAGAACGGGGAACAGGGAATAGGGGAAGTTTGGTGGGCGGTGTCTCCATACCGGTCATAACTGAACCTACCTTTGCAGGTTTTTAGAACAGTCTGTGGCACCGCCGCAGACGTGACTTCTGGTTACCAGCTGTTGTATGGGAAAAACAAGGGTTTCAGGTCTTTTGCCCGTACTCGAACCGGGTGACGGGAGAGAGCAGACCTGGCGATACGTGCTAACTTCATCTTTAATAGAGAAAAGTTTATAAATATTGCCTTTTGTAAAGATCTGCGTCTTTCCGTGTCGCGATCGCTTGGCAGACAGTTTCGGCTACTGCCTCTCCATCTGTCAGGTTTCTGACTTTGAGCA
>JBCBJE010000097.1:0-10319 GCA_038523735.1 Cyanobacteria bacterium J06626_18
CTTGAGCCTGCAAGCCTTGTAAGATTCGCGATCGCACCACTCCCGACAAAATTCCTGCGGTTAAGGGCGGTGTCCACCAGCATCCATCAGCCCAGCCCCAGAGATTCCCCGTATTGGTCTCCAGCCATTCACCTCGGGAGTGGTGCGATCGCGAATCTTACAAGGCTTGCAGGCTCAAGGACAAACCGTCATGATGATGCCGTGGGTGCCCGCTCAGATACCTGAATTTACCTGTCTGGCATACACCAACAGTGTTGTAGAAGTTGTCCCTATCAGAGCGATTATGCAGGGTGACGCGTCTGTGGACTACAATCCAGATCGGATAAAAATCGGCCAACTCAGTTTCGCGCGGTGATTCTTACATCTAAGATCTACAGAATGCTCTGGGTAAGTATCCAAACAGATTCTGAAGATGAGTTAACATTATTTAATACTAGTTCCAATTTTTCGTTGGCTTTATCTGTCCTACAGCCTTAGCCTTTAAGACTCTAGTTTGAGAAGTCGTGAAAAGAACAACCCTTCTGATGTGTTTGGAGGCATAACTCCGTGAACAAACGGTGGAGAAATGCAGGCCTGTACGCGCTACTTGTGGTAGTCGTCATTGCGCTTGCAACAGCAATTGTTGATAACTCAGGCCAGGAGACCCGAACCTGGACCTACAGTGAATTTCTGAATGAAGTTGAATCATCTGGAAACAGCATTCAGCAGGTCAGAATCAGTGCCGACCGGACTTGGGCTCGCTTCACAGCTCCCGACGGCAATGGTCAGGTGACAGTAAACCTGATTAACGACCCCGATCTGATTCCAACTTTGGAAAGAGAGAACGTTGATATTGTCGTTCTGCCCCAGAGTGACGGCAGTGTAGTAATGCGACTCTTCAGCACCCTGCTGATTCCAATCCTGTTGCTGGTCGTACTGTTCTTTGTCCTGCGTCGGGCCCAGAGCGGTCCCGGTAGTCAGGCGATGAATTTTGGTAAATCTAAGGCTCGAGTACAGATGGAGCCTCAGACCCAGGTCACCTTTGGCGACGTGGCAGGCATCGAGCAAGCCAAGTTGGAACTCACTGAGGTTGTTGATTTCCTCAAAAACGCGGATCGCTTTACAGCTGTGGGAGCCAAGATTCCTAAGGGTGTGCTATTGGTTGGGCCTCCTGGAACGGGTAAAACGCTCTTGGCTCGTGCGGTCGCTGGTGAAGCAGGCGTGCCCTTCTTCTCCATCTCCGGTTCTGAATTTGTGGAAATGTTTGTGGGTGTGGGTGCATCTCGTGTCCGCGACCTTTTCGAACAAGCTAAGAACAATGCCCCTTGTATTGTCTTTATCGACGAGATTGACGCCGTGGGTCGTCAGCGGGGTGCCGGTCTGGGCGGCGGTAACGATGAGCGTGAGCAGACTCTGAACCAACTCCTGACCGAAATGGATGGTTTCGAGGGCAATACTGGCATCATCATCATTGCGGCTACTAACCGTCCTGACGTATTGGATGCGGCACTGCTGCGTCCTGGTCGTTTCGACCGCCAGGTTGTGGTTGATCGCCCCGACTTTGCCGGTCGCTTAGAAATCCTGAATGTTCACGCTCGTGGCAAGACGTTTGCGAAGGATGTGGATCTGGACAAGATTGCCCGTCGGACCCCTGGCTTTACAGGAGCTGATTTGTCCAACCTGCTAAACGAAGCTGCGATTTTAGCTGCTCGTCGTAATCTCACCGAGATTTCCATGGATGAGGTTAATGATGCAATTGATCGTGTCCTAGCCGGTCCCGAGAAGAAGGACCGAGTGATGAGCGAGAAGCGCAAGGAATTGGTGGCCTATCACGAAGCTGGCCACGCACTTGTCGGTGCCCTCATGCCTGACTATGATCCGGTGCAAAAAATCAGCATCATTCCTCGGGGTCGCGCGGGTGGTCTGACCTGGTTCACGCCCAGCGAGGAGCGCTTGGAGTCGGGGCTATACTCCCGCGCCTATCTGCAAAACCAGATGGCCGTCGCCCTTGGTGGGCGCATTGCGGAAGAAATCATCTACGGCAATGAGGAAGTCACGACAGGCGCTTCCAATGACCTGCAGCAGGTCGCTCGGGTCGCACGTCAGATGATTACTCGCTTTGGTATGAGCGAAATCTTGGGCCCAGTTGCTCTGGGTCGTCCGCAGGGCAACATGTTCCTGGGTCGTGATATCGCTTCTGAGCGCGATTTCTCCGAAGAAACTGCTGCCATCATTGATGACGAGGTCCGTAAGCTGGTAGAGCAAGCCTATCAACGGGCCAAGCGGGTGCTGACGGAGAACCGCTCTGTCCTCGATAAGCTAGCATCCATGCTGGTTGAGAAGGAGACTGTGGACGCTGACGAGCTACAGAACCTACTCAATACCAACTCGGTCAGAATGGCTCCTCTGGTATAAGGCTTGGTACTCTAAGTTCGTAAGCTTAATCCAGGAAGAAGGGACTCTTGAGGGGTCCCTTTTTTGTTGTCATTTTTTACATTATGTCTGTCCTTCCATTTGTGAAGTTAGCTATCTTGAATGAAGGACAAACTTCAGGAAGTAATGGTCATGCCAATCCTTGAGGCTATAGAGCGCGCTATCGAACGCCTATCTCCCGAAGAACTGGCAGAATTCCGACACTGGTTTGCAGAATTTGAAGCCCGAGCGGCAACTGCCGATAGACTTGACCCATTTGCGACCGAGGCTCTCAGTGCGAAAGGGAAGCTTACTGATTTGCCGCTGGCAGCCGTGACCGATTGCGATCGCTGGTTTGCTGCAATTGAGGAACAAACTGCTGTTGATGAACTCGATCATTTTGTCATCGAAGCCCTACGATTAAAGGGAAAATAGCTGCCAATCACTCGATTGCTTTCCAGCGAAACGCCCATCGCTCTTGAGGACGCGGGCCATAAGGTTTCCCCTTACCTTCCGGTACCTGCATCCGCTCAGCAATTTCCTGCCATTCTCCCGGCAGCGCCCACGCAGCTTCCGTCAGATTCATCGGAGGATCATTAGGCATTATCTGCCATGATTGCCATATCTTGGCACCCTGCGGGACATCCCAAAGGACCAGATGAATCTGCGACCAACGGTTAAGTGGCATATCCTTGACCAGCGAACCAATGATACCCACACCACCAATGCCTTGCTCCTGATATAGCTGTCGCGCGATCGCCCGCGCCCGTTGCCACCAAATCTCCCGCTGTTGAGCGTCTTCCTGCTGCCGTCGGGTAACTCGCCGCAGGACTCTGACCCACTTATAGCCAGCCACTAGTTTAACTGCCTCCACAAGTCCCAAACTCATCAACAGAAGTGCGATCGCGCGTTGCGAGTACCCGTCTCTCCACCCAATAACGGAAATGGTGGACCCTCCAGCTTCGTTTCCGGACACCACGACACAAATTGCTCAATACTGATGGGCTGAGGCTGCAACCCTACTGTCGGCGCAAACGTTACGCTGCCGTAGCTTAGCTCCACACCCGGCTCCTGTTCCAGATACCATCGCCGCGGCTGTTCAGTGCTGGTAAAAGCAGGCAGCTTTCGATCATAGGGCGATAGGCTCTCCTCACATGCTAGCCAGAAAATCGCGGGGCTGAAGCTGAGATTATTAACTCCTCGATAGCAGCCGTCAGGGTCGAGACTCCCAGCCTGATAGCCCTCCGGCGTCCATTGCCAAAACGTAAACTGCTGCTGGATCAGATCAACGGTCCAGTAGTGAGGCACCTGAGCCTGTTCATAGATCGCATGTCGGGTTTGCTCATCAACCTCATTTTGCTCAGGCAACACAATCTCAATCACCAAATGAGCTGCTATCTCCACGTAGTAACTGTGGGATACGTTTTGGGCTAGCTGCTCAACCGTCAGCATGAGGATATCGGGCGTGAGCATATCGGTTCCGAGCTGCATTCCGTAGTGCGGTCCCTAGCACTTCCCAGAGCCCGCAACACTGATGGCGTTAGAGAGTGCCTGTCGCACGTGATCGCGAACCCAGCGATGTTGGCCTGTGTACTGTGTTCCTAATGGCTGATTCGGTGACTCTCGGTAGAGTGAAGACAGCGGCAGTGAATCGGCCCAAGTCAGCCACTCGCTCTCACGCTGGCAATCAATATCGTACGCCTGCCGCAGAGCTTCCCACCATTGATCGAGGGGCGAAAAGGCGATCGCTGCCTCCAATCCCCAACCCAGTAGCGCTTCTTGTAGCAACCAGCGACTTCCCGCTAAAGTTCCTCCGACCAAAAACTGCCCGTTGACTAACTCAAAGCGAATCTCCGGCCACTCACAAAACTGCAGGTCAATTGCCTGGGGCGCGCAGTGATTCTGAAGTTTCTGCCAGGGCGATCGTTCGGGGTGTGGGTTGGAAGCAGGCATAAGCAGATATCTGAGAAAATATGCTTTCGCGAGGTAATGCCAATCTGCGATTTTGGGTTGAATAATGTCTGTATCGTAGTACCTTCGGCCTCAATATCTGTAGTTGTCAAAAGGCAAAGTGGTATAAGTTGCAAAAGGCCGTTTGTTTATCCTGTAATCGCGATGTATCTGGATTCCCCAGCCAAGCCAGTTGGTGAAAAGCGAATGGCCTTTCAAGCACTGGATTGGTCTGCATTCAAACAAATTCGGCAGCTCTTAACTGAGCGCACCCATGCTCGATTCACCTACGATGGCGGAGTTCTAGAAATCACGATGCCCTTAGAAGGCCATGAGCGCTTTGCCCGATTGATTGAACTCTTCATCCGTATTTTGGTGGTCGAGCTGGGGCTGAAAGTGAAAACCATGGGCTCAACCACCCTTGATCGCGAAGATTTGTTCAAGAGTGCCGAGCCTGATAATGGCTATTACATCCAGAACTACGCTCTGGTGGCTGAACACGAGGTTGACCTGTCGGTTGACCCACCCCCCGATTTGGTTGTCGAGGTCGATATCACCCACACGGACATCAATAAAAATGCACTGTATGCCAGTCTGGGTATCCCTGAGTTTTGGCGATTTGATGGACAAGACTGGAAGATTTTGTGCCTGGTGGAGGGTCGTTATGTAGCGCGCGATCGTTCCCCGACGTTCAGTCTTATTGCAAAAACAGATCTGTATCGTTTCTTGCAAGTTGCTCTGGTGGACGAAGTCACTGCTGAAGTCGAATTTCGTCAATGGGTCCGTCAGCGTTTGCCGTAGATGTGTTGGAAAAGTCCCGTTTGCTGATCGCTCCCTACCAGTAGACTCCGCATCAGGTCGAAAGCCCAGAAATAAAGCAGGGAAGTCGCATGAGCGGCGAGGTTGCGGCACTTGCTGATTCGATCTAGGGTACTGGCGGCGTCTTCTGGGTGATGAGTCAGCCACGTGCCCATAGGGTGTTCCCACTGTTCCAGGAATTCATCTAGCAGCGCGCGATCACGTCGATTCAATGGCTGCTTCGCCTGAGCTGTAAAGTAGGCTTGACGATCGCCAGGATAAGGGTTGGTTGTGAAAGCCTGCGATCGCATCGACGGCCACTGATCGGCCAGCAACGGCGCGGCCATACCCAGCGTATATTTGCGTCCCGGCCCAAACTGAATGCCGCCCAACTCAGGGCCGCCGTGGTTGAGGAGGAAGGTGTACAGGTCATCAAAAAACGGCTGTACCACTTCCCGCTCCGCTACAAACCCCAACCGCAGCCCCGCTTCCGAGTAGTCTACCGAGTGCCCATTCGTGCCCTCTGCCGCACTTAACGCCGCATGTTTGTAGGCAGCATACAGATCCTTTTGGCTTTGTGATTGGATGCAGAACCAGACGGTATCGCCCACTGCTGCCCGGACTTCCTGCTTGATGGCTTGGGGATCGATCGCAGGCGGTGGCTGACTCATCTGCTCCTGCAGCGTGGCAATGTGAGCCTCCTGAGTCTGGATTGCATCCTCCTGGGCCTTGACCTCGGCCTGTAGGACTTTGAACTTTTTCTGTTGGGCTGTGGAGAGCTGACCCAGCTTTGCCTGGAGTAGCTGTACCTGCTGGGTCAGAGTAGCAATGTGCTGATCTTTGTCTAACAGCAACTCGTCTTTTTCCACCAACAGGTGATTTTTCTGGCGAATCTCTAGCGCGTTCAGCCCAGCGCGGATCAGGTTGAAATAGTACGCCTCCCCCACATCGACAGGACGAGCAGGTTCCCCTGGAATACACAGATAGCCTTGGCGATCAGGCAACAGGACAACTAGCACCTGGCCTTCAGGATTATGAATCTGGAGTTCCCGCATTTCCCCTTGGTTGGAGATGCGGGCTAGGTAGCGGCGTCGGCTGTAGAAAAAATCAGCCTGCGATGCGGATGTGGGAGCATCAGCATCAGTGGCTGCAGGAGTCATTTCAGAAGCTGAGGATGTGGCTTCCGAGGCCAGAGAGGTAGGCGCAAGAGCGTTTGTTTCTGAGTAGGGTGTTGTCTGTATATCGGGAGAGTCCGTTACCAGCAGCGGTTTCTCAAAAGGCAGCTTCAGCGTCGAGGCCGTTACCGCTTGCGCCGGGACTGAGCGTGTCTGCGATAGCTGCTGCACAGGCGCAATTTCCGTTGCAGGACGCACGCCGACCAGCTCTAGCTGTACCGTTGTATTTCCCTGCCAATCGTTGAGCTTGAGTTTATAAGCAACATCAAGACGCTGCGGTAGCGGACAATAGCCGCCCCAGCGCCACGCGATCGCCTCCACCGGATTGCCATTCTCTTCCGCGACGGTCAGTTTGAGATGAGTTTTGGTCTTACCAATCGCGCGCTGCTCCACTACTCGCACATTGGGAGTCCAAAATACGGGGTCGGGATTTTCGATGCCGCAGGGATGCAGGCGATCAATCTGTTCGTGTAGCTCGTAGGTTAAGTCCGCCAGAGCTGCCCGCACATCCACTGTCACCAGCGGTTTCAGGTGTTCGGGTTGAAGCGTACGGTTGGCGAAGTTGACGAGCCGCGACTTCACCTGCCGCCGATGTTTGGTGTGAAAGGAAAAGCCCCCAGCGGCTCGGTGTCCACCGAACTTTTCCATCAGATCATGACAGCTTTGCAGCGCATCAAACACATTGAATTCGGGAATGCCCCGTGCTGAACCGCGAATCTCTTTTTGCAGATCATCTTCGTAGGTGCCAATGAAGACAGGAACGCCGTAACGCTCCACCAAGCGCGAGGCCACAATGCCAATAACTCCATGATGCCAATCTGGCTGAATGACGAGGAGGACGCGATCGCGCTGTAAAGCGATCCCGCCTTCCTGCTGCTGCGTTTCACACCAAGCGATCGCCTCCGCTTCAATGAGATCGCACATGTCGCGCCGGGTCTGGTTAGCCTGCTCACACTGCATCGCCCGTTCGAGCGCGATTCCCACATCGTCGGTCGTGAGCATTTCGATCACAATTTGCGGATCGCTGATGCGTCCTACGGCATTGATGCGCGGCCCAAGACGAAAGCCAATATCCTCCGGCTTCAGTGCCTTGTCCTGTTCGCCCAAGCCCGCTACCTGGATCAGCGCCTGCACCCCAATCAGCCGTGATTTGGGTAGTAGCTTGAGGCCGCGTCGTACCCAGCGACGGTTGACGCCCGTGAGGGGCGCTAGGTCCGCGATCGTGCCCAGGGTGAAGAGTTCTAACAGGGGTGCTGTCAAATCCTGTGTCCTTCCCATTGCTTGAGCCAGACAGATCGCCAGGATGTAGGCAACGCCTACCCCTGCTACCCCTCGGTAGGGCGAATCTTCGGCGATCAGCTTGGGGTTCAAGATGGCATGGGCGGGGGGGATTTCGGGCGGCACATCGTGATGGTCAGTAACGATGACGGTGAGCCCCAATTCGCGAGCGTAGGCGATCGGCTCTACTGCCGCAATTCCGTTATCGACAGTCAGGATGACGCTGATCCCGTCGGCATAGAACTCTTCCACGATGCGGGCGTTGATGCCATAGCCCTCCTGCATACGGCTGGGAATGGCATATTCAACTTTGGCTCCTAAAAATCGTAGCGCCCGGATGAGCAGCGCTGTACTGGTCATGCCATCGGCGTCGTAATCACCACAGATAGCGATCTTCTCTCGTAGTTCGATCGCCTGCACTAGAATCTCGACACTCTGCGCTAAATCAGGAAATTCATCCAGTGGTGAGGGCAGCAGTAGACTTTCGGGGTTCAGAAACTCCACAGCGGCTTCGGGCGTTTCAATGCCTCGGTTGAGCAGCACCTGCGTCAACAGCGACGATAGGTCAGTGCTTTGCGCCAGCCACTGAGCCTCTCCTTTCAGCGCCGGGTAAATGAACCACCTTTGGTCAGGCATAGTAAGCAAGGCTCCCGATTCAGCCTTTGCGGAAACCTTGGGTTGATTTCTGTTTGCCGGGTCTTGTGCCAACAGCCCCACTGCAATTCTGCTAGTCTAGATCGCTTGCACTACTATATCGCTTTCAAAAGAAATGGAACGGGATGTTGATGGTTCTTGGTTCTTGGCTGGTCATTGGTCATTGGTCATTGGTCATTGGTCACGTGGCTTTCCCCTTTTCCCTTTCCCATCACCCGCTACCCATTACCCATCCACTCTCTTCCCCTCACCCTCTCAAAATCTCGGTCGCTTTTTCTAGAATTTCATCGGGGTCAAAGGGTTTTGTCATATAGAGGTTGGCCCCTACATCCTGGCCGCGCTGCTGATCAAATGCCTGCCCTTTAGCGGTCAGCATGATGATGTAGGTATCTTCAAGGGTGGTATCGCCTTTGACCGACTGGCACACTTCAAACCCATCCATCTTGGGCATCATCACATCCAGGAATACCAGTGCCGGTCTTTCGGTTTGGATTAGCTCCAGAGCTTCGGCTCCATCCTTTGCTGTTAGCAGCTCCACCCCTTCATCTTCAAGATCCTCCAGGGTTTGTTCCATCAAGATGCGGATGTGGGCCTCATCGTCAACAATCAGAATCTTTCGGTTCATGGTCACCTTCCTAAGGGTAAATAAGCCAACTGGGGGGAGTGTTATCAGGTGATAGACAGCAGTCTTTTGGATTGTGCCACCTGCGGCAAAGGAATTGGTCGGTTTTACCTATCAGCAAACTGTTGTCGGCAGTTTGTCTATTCTTCCTATGCCAGGAAGGAGGCGTGTTGATGCTCCATCATGATGATGAAAATATTCTCTAGACCTTTATCAAAGCGCAGGGTTTTCACTAAGTCATGTTCGTTCGAGATGCCCGAATCAACAATGATCATGTCGGGCTTAAGCGAGAGTGCTTTTTCAATACCCTCACAACCGGTTGAGGCTTCTGTCACGGTATATCCCTTCGATAGCAGCACCTCAGTCAGCGTTTTGCTGGCCGAAGTATCCATATCAACGACGAGTACTTTGCGATTGGAAGCTCCTTGCGCCAAAAGCGTTTTGATATCGCGCAGAAGTACCTCAGTGTCGATGGGTTTGTTGAGGTAGCGGTCAATTCCCAGCCGATAGCCCCGCTCCTGATCTTGAATGATCGAAAGCACGATAGTGGGAATATCCATCGTGGCAGGATTGTTTTTGAGCACCGCAGCCAAGTCAAAACCGTTGATATTGGGCATCATCACATCCAGGATGATGAGATCGGGCGGCGCGATTTTGACCTGCTTGAGGGCCGCCATGCCGTCCTCAGCTTCTCTGACTTGATACCCTGCGGCTTCTAGCTCTTGGCGCAGCAGCTTACGAATGTAGGGCTCGTCATCCACAACTAGAATCGTCTTAGGGCCTGCCTTTTCTGTGGAAACAGCTCGATTAACGTTGACTTTAAGCTGCTGCACGAGACTTGCAAGATCGGCTTTGGTCACTTCAGCCTTGGGAGCAGGCGTCATCGGCAAGGTAAAAGAGAAGGTACTGCCCTGCCCCAGCTGGCTGTCTACCCAAATACGTCCTCCGTGGTGTTCGATGATTTGTTTACAAATGGGTAGACCGAGTCCCGTGCCTTTGGGCTTGTCCGTCATGACCTCACCTACCTGCTTGAACTTTTCAAAGACTTGGTCGAGATCTTCGGGGGCGAGGCCAACGCCTGTATCGATAACGCTGATGACCACTTCATCATCTTGGCGCTGGACACGACATGTTACCGAGCCCGTTGCTGTAAACTTAATGGCGTTAGAGAGCAGATTAATCACGACCTGGATCAGCCGATCGCGATCGCCCATCACAGTTGATAAGTTAGGCTCAATCTCGCGAATGATCACCAGACTACTGTTTTCAGCCAGTACCGAGGTGGCTGCGATCGCGCGATCAATTACTTCTGAGACCAGGATAGGCTGCATATTCCACTCGATCTTGCCGGCCTCGATTTTGGCGATATCGAGTACATCATTGATCAGCGATGTCAGCCTTTCACCTTCAGCCACAATGATGTTTAGGTTTTCTTTCACCTGATGCACCGC
>JBCBJE010000098.1:0-10315 GCA_038523735.1 Cyanobacteria bacterium J06626_18
AAGAAGTGGCTCTATTCCGAGCACGAGATTTTTCTGCGCGAATTGGTTTCCAATGCAGTAGACGCGATTCAGAAGCTGTCGCTGCTGACGCGATCGGGTCAGTACTCTGGGAATGTGAGTAATCCAGAGATTGCGATCGCCATCGATAAAGACGCCAAAACCTTGAGCATTTCGGATACAGGGTTGGGCATGACGGCGGAAGAGGTCAAGAAGTACATCAACCAGGTGGCCTTCTCTAGCGCCGAAGAATTTATCACCAAGTTCAAGGATAGTGGTGAGGCCAACATCATTGGCCACTTTGGCTTAGGCTTCTATTCATCCTTCATGGTGGCTGACCGGGTTGAGATCGATACGCTCTCTTACCAAGAAGGGGCTGAGGCGGTGCATTGGAGCTGTGATGGCAGCACCGAGTTTGAGCTGTCTCCCTCTGAGCGCAGCACGGTCGGGACAACCGTAACGCTTCAGTTGATGGAAGAGGAGCAGGAGTATTTAGAGACGCCTCGCGTTAAACAGCTTGTCACCACCTACTGCGACTTCATGCCAGTGCCCATCAAGCTGGAAGACGAGGTCATCAATAAGCATGAGGCTCCGTGGAAACAGTCGCCCAGCAGCCTCAGCGACGAGGACTACCTAGAGTTTTATCGCTACCTTTATCCGTTCCAGGAAGATCCGCTGCTGTGGGTTCACTTGAATACGGATTATCCCTTCGTTGTCAACGGCATCCTGTACTTCCCCAAGCTGAAGCCCGATATTGATGTTACTAAGAGCCACATCAAGCTGTTCTGCAATCAGGTCTTCGTCAGCGACAACTGTGAGGAAGTGATTCCGCGCTTCTTGATGCCGCTGCGGGGTGCGATCGACAGTACCGACATTCCCCTCAACGTCTCGCGTAGCTTTTTGCAGAACGATCGCACCGTTCGCAAAATTGCCGACTACATTGCCCGTAAGGTCGGCGACAGCCTAAAAGCGCTCTACCGGGACGATCGCGCCAAGTACATCGCCTCTTGGCAGGACCTGGGCACCTTCATCAAATTCGGCTCCCTGAATGACGATAAGTTCAAGAAGCAGGTGGAGGATGTGGTCATCTTCCGTACGACGGCCAAGCTAGGCGAGGCTGCTGATAATGAGGAACCCAAGGTCGAGGTACAGACTGAAGAGGGCGATGCCTGGTCTGAGGTGGATGCCAAGTCCGAAGCGGCTGTGGATGCAAATGGCTATTTCTACACCACGCTGAAGGAATACCTGGAGCGCAATAAGGAACGTCACGAAAATCGTGTTTTCTATGCCACTGATGAGGCATCGCAGGCGACCTACATTGCCTTGCACCAATCCCAAGGGTTAGAGGTTCTGTTCCTCGATACCTTCATCGACACCCACTTCGTCACATCCCTGGAGCAGCAATACAGCGACGCGAAGTTCTCGCGGGTAGACGCTGACCTAGACGATACGCTGCTGGATAAGGACAAGCAGAGCGAAATCGTTGACCCCAATACCAACAAGACACGCGACGACGAAATTAAGTCGCTGTTTGAGCAGGCGATCAACAAGCCCAAAGTTAACGTCCGTACCGAGGCGCTGAAGTCCGATAGTTCTGATACGCCGCCTGCCATGGTGCTGCTCCCCGAAGCCACTCGCCGCATGCAGGAGATGATGGCGATGATGCAGCAGACGACCGCTGAGTTTCCCGAAGAGCATGTGCTACTCGTCAACACCGCTCACCCGATGATCCAGAATCTTGCTGGACTCAGCCAAAGTGCGATTGTACAGCCTGATGGCTCTAGCTCTCCCTCGGGCGAACTCGCAAATCTGATCTGCCAGCATGTCTATGACCTGGCACTGATGGCCCAAAAAGGCTTCGACGCTGACGGCATGAAGTCCTTTGTGGAGCGATCGAGCAAGTTGTTGACGCAGTTAACAGAGCGTTAGAGAGGTGGATGGGTAGAAGAGTAATGGGTAATGAAATTGAATTCGGAGTTCGGAATTCGGAGTTCGGAATTTGGAATTCGGAATTCGGAATGAGTTTCAGTCCCTTCAGTAGACTTATGCTCGTGAGCGGTGAGTTTTCAACTCGGCGCGGATCCGTAAAGTCCGTAAGGTGGGCATTGCACCCCTGCAACAGGATCAAATTTTGACCAGCAAGCAATGCCCACCTAGCCACCAACGAGCAACTAAGAACCAAGAACCAAGAGCAATCTATTCCCTGTTCCCTACACCAGCCCATATCGTTTGAGCTGAGCTTCGACTAAGTTCTTCAGCTGACTGGATAGATCGGTGCTGTTGTGGAACACGAGTTGCTGCTCGGAGGGAACCTCGAAGGGGAAGTGGCCAGAGAGGTCTTGGCGGTCTTGGCGGGCTAGGATGACTTGCTCGGGGCGCTTGCACTGCAGGGCATAGCCGAGTTCGACGCAGACGCTGGGGCTGGCAAGGAGGCTGGGGGGACTGCCGGGGACTTCGATGACGGAGGTCCCGTCGGCTACGAAGATAAGAGATTGGCGTAGCTTGCGCATAAGGGCACTGTTGCGTCGGAGGGCACCTTCGCCCGAGCGATTGGATTCTTCGAGGCCAAGGGGGAGGCGCGATCGCTTATTCACTTTATCCAATAATTTCTGCAGTCCTTCCCGCAGGAGGTCGCTGGAATCGGGATACGCGGTCTGATAGCTGAAGAAGATGAAGGGTTCTAGCTGAACGATGGAGTCTTGCTTGGTGAAGTAGATTTCATGGCTCAGCAGGTCGATGTTGGAAATGGCGTAGGTGCCGCTGCCCTCAATGTAGAACTCCACAGCTTCCCCGGTGAGATAGCGCTGAAACCAGGTTGACTCACGCACCTCTTCACTATCGTCCAAAAAGTCGGCCCTCAGCCCTGACTTCAGCAAGCTGTTGCGACTAAGGCGGAGATCTTGGGCGCGTTTCTCTAGCTCCCGAGCAGGCTCGTATTGTTCTAGGTACCAGGCTTTGAGGGCAATAATTGCCATGGAGGTCAACCTATCTCAAAAAGGGGCAGTAACGATCAGTTATCCGAATACTCTACGCAGCATTCTCCTAGAATCAAGCCCCCACGCCAGAATTCTGACAATTCATGACACGCAACAAAATTCCAGGACCGCTGGGCCAAAGTAGTACGTTAGAACTATTTTACAGAATTCCAGAATTTGGAGCTGCCGCGTCGACTTAAATCCCAGGGTTCTATCGGAGTTGGGTAAAGTCTGCTGGTCCAGTCCAAGAACCCTGGGATTTGGCTCTCAAGAACTCTGGGATTTGGATGCGCGCTGCCAAATCATCTGCAGTCCCAGCAACAGCAATCCGATCGCAGCCATCCCAAATACGCCAGTCCCCAGCGCGATCGACCCCATTACTAAGGTCCGCACTGCTGCCGATAGGTTCACAACTGTCGGATTGTCAGACACAACCGGCTTGTTGGCAAAGGTCGTTGAAATTGCTATCAGCATTTTGTAGAACAGTAGCGCCATCGTGCCTGCAATCAGCGACCCTGTAAAAGCCCGCAAGATGCGCCGCGTCGAAAGCGGATTTTCGGCAGGGGTTGCTTCGTCGGGGGTTTCGGTAGTCGGCAGAGGAGTACTCATAGTGATTCTGAATTTGGAGTGGCCTTCATTTTACGGATTTCCCAAGGCTGCGGTTGAATCTGCCGGGGGACATAAAGAGGATGACGCGGTTGTCCGGTGCGGGTAACCCCCAAACAGCAAAGACGATCGCGCCAAGGGGCCAACAATTCCAGCACCGTGCGATCGCGCTGATGTAACGTCCCCGCATTACCCCACGCGACTAGAATTTTGGGTGCCTGCTCACAGACCTGAAGCATCGTGGCGTCGTTTTCCTCCCCAACTGGGTCATCTACTGTTTTCAGAACTTTGGGGGACGGTGTGCAGTAAGCAAAGAGGTTGACAACCGTAAGACGCCCATAGCGCCATTGTTGCGCTAGGCGAATGCAGCGTCGCAGGGTGGGATCATCTTGCTGATGATCAGCGCGGCTAGGATTTAGCATGACCAGGGCGATCGCGGGCAGCGCATCATCCCACTGGCGATCAAGCTGGTAGCGATACTGTCCTGTGCGATCGAAGCGAGCGGAGCGGTGGATTGTAGGGGGCTGGGGCGATCGCATATTTGGAACTTTGAGACGTCTTCAGAATTGAGGATAAGCCCCTATTGGAGGGTTAGTCTTGTCGGCTCAGGATACAGATGCAACAGTAAACAACTAGGATAGAGCTGTAACAGTAAACAACTAAGCGATCAACTTTGGCTTCCATGCACTGGTGGATTCAAGTTTCTGGAAGGGGCTCGAAGTCAAAGTCTGAGAAGGTGTCACAATGACCCAGACTTCAACTCTACCTGTTATTTCATCGGATCAACGTATTATTCATTCTGATATCACCTGGCAACAATTTAAGCTGATCCAGAAAGGGTTCTCTGAAGCGCGCAAAGTTCGTCTCTACTATTACGACAATGTCCTCGAAATCTTAATGCCGGGACGTGATCACGAATTCTTCAAAACCATCATTGGCCTGCTGATTGAGCTATTTTGTCTGGAAACTAGGACGGAATTTGAGCCCCTCGGATCAACCACACAGGAGAAAGAAGGTGAAGTCTCTGCTGAGCCTGACGAATCCTACGCCTTTGGGAAGTCAAAGCCAAAGCCCGATTTAGTCATTGAAGTTATTTTTACCAGTGGGGGGCCTAGTAAGCTGAAGCGGTATCAAGCGCTTAGCATCCCTGAAGTTTGGCTTTGGCAAGAGGGTATGTTTAGCCTGTACCGGCTGCAGGAGAGCGGCTATCAGGCTATCAACAGTAGTGAGATTCCAGAACTCAGCACATTGAAAATAAACTTATTGACTCGTTGTGTCTTGATCGCTCAAACCTCTCGTCTCGAAGCAGCAGATACCTTCCGCAGTGGCCTAAAAAACACTTAAGCAAAAGCTTGGACTGACAAAATCTACTTAACGCTGACGAAGCGTTCTCTTGCCATGAGGCGTAGGTTTTCTAAATCTTCGCGGCGGCTGATGGAGAGCGGCACCGTGGATTTTACTTCTTCAATAACCAGTTCCGTGCTCACAGGACAAGATTGGTGAATGGCGCGGTAGAGCGTTGTAATAATGACCTGCTCAATTTCAGCGCCGCTAAACCCATCCGTCACCTGAACAAGAGCGGGCAAATCAAAGCGTCGGGGATCTTGACGTCGTCGTATGAGATGAATTTTGAGGATGGCAGTGCGCTCAGTTTCATCGGGTAAATCGACAAAAAAGATTTCGTCAAACCGTCCTTTTCGCAATAGCTCAGGGGGAATACGAGAGAGGTCATTGGCGGTTGCTACCACGAACACGTCTTCCGACTTCTCCTGTAGCCAGGTAAGGAAATAGCCAAACAGCCGACGACTGAGGCCACCATCCGCATCGCTTTCGGATTGCCCCATACTTTTTTCAATCTCATCAATCCACAACACTGCCGGTGCCATGGTTTCTGCCAGCGTCACTGCCCGCCGGAAGTTCTTTTCCGATTCGCCTACGTACTTGTCGTAGAGACGGCCAGCGTCGAGTTTCAGGAGGGGCATCCGCCACTCGCGGGCGATGGTTTTCGCGGCCAAGGATTTACCGCAGCCCTGAATGCCCACAATGAGAATGCCGCGCGGCGGTGGCAGGTTCAAAGATTTGGCCTGCGCGCTGAACCCGACACGGGCTCTCGATAGCCACTGTTTTAACCCCTGAAAACCGCCTAACTGCGACGGATTCATTTCGGGAGGTACGTAGTCCAGCAGCCCCTCATCGTGAAGTACTTGGGCCTTCCGCTGCAGCACCCGCTTCACATCTTCGGGGCTCAGCTTGCCGTCATCCAACGCAGCAAAGGCAATCACTTTCCGGGCTTGCTGCAGCGTCATGCCGCGCATTGCCTGTACCAGTGCGTTGATCCCCTCCGCCTGAATCTCGATACTGATACGGCCTTTGAGCGATCGCAGCACCTCCGAAATAGCCTGATACAGCTCATCCGGTTCAGGCAGCTTCAGGTCAAAATGTACGACCTCTTGAGCTAGATCGGGCGGCAGCGTTAGGCTGTGCCCCGTGAGCACTACAGTGGAGCGATTCTGCGAAAACTGCTGAATGATTTCCCGCAATTGCCGCGCCACCACCTCATCCTCTAAATGCGGCCCCAGATCTTTGAGCCAGTAAATCGCTTGAAACTGCATACCCTGAATGTGCTTCAAGACATCCAAAGGCTCGGTAGTGTCTTCCAGGGCTTGAGGTTGCTGGTTACCGGGAGGCGCATACTCATTGGTCCAGCGGTTGTGGACATTGCCCTGAGCCCGCGTCAGCCCCTGAGCCACACTCCATTCAAACACCGCCATGTGCAAGTCGTTTACGGCTGTGTTGATCAAAGTGCGGACACGTTCTTCCTCCACCGTCTCAATCACGATCGCAGCATGGAAGGACGTTACCAGCGTCTGAAACAAACGCACACTACTGGAAAAGCTCATAGGGCAAGCGTTTGAGAATAGTCGCCTCTAGCATTCCCGTAACGCTCACAGTCCCAACTAAGGGCGAGATAAAGCCCCCCCAGTGGCATCAACGCTAAGAGACTAAACTAAATGTAAAGAAAAACTCCTGAGGTCACTCTATTTCTAGCTTTATGCTTCTCTATAGACAAGACAGGTAGGGTGACAGCAGGGATATGTTTGAATCAGATGCTGCTCCTGCACAGGACTATGCTCCTGCACAGGGCGACTCCCAGACCGATCTCGTTATTGAAGATATCGAAGACGATACGCCTCTGGAGGTCTCTCCTGAAAAGCGGCGGGTCCGAACCGAGAAACAAGACGTCCCGGTGGAAACCCTTGTCAGTTGGGTAAACCGGGGTAAGCTCAATCTGCAGCCTGATTTTCAGCGTAATTTTGTTTGGAATAGTGGCAAGGCTAGTCGGCTGGTAGAGTCTTTGCTGCTGGCAATTCCCATTCCCGTCATCTATGTTTCGGAAGAGCCTAATCGCACCTATTCAGTTGTTGATGGACAGCAACGACTCACCAGTATTTGTTCTTTCATAAATGGACAGTTTCCGAGCGGTCAAAAATTCAAGCTTTCAGGATTGCAGGTACTGACAGACTTGAATCGTAAAGCCTTTAGCGATTTATCCATCGAGCTTCAGGAAGAAATTCTCAATTTCACTCTGCGGCTGATCATCATCGAGAAAGACTCTGATCCTGACGTTAAATTTGAAGTCTTTGAGCGTTTGAATTTAGGGGCTGAAAAACTCAATGACCAGGAAGTCAGGAATTGCGTTTATCGCGGTAATTATAACGAACTGCTGCGATCGCTTGTTGAAAACGAGTTCTTGCTGAGAATCCTTCAGTCCAAAGAACCCCATACACGCATGGTTGATCGTCAGCTCATTCTGCGATTCTTTGCCATGTGGCGCAACACTCATAGCAATTACAAAGGGCCTACCAAGCGATTTCTCAATACGGAAATGGAACTTCATCGCAATCTCAGCGAAGAAGCCTTAGCCGAAATGCGCGTTGTATTTGAGCAATCGATTGAAATGGCCTATGCCGTGTTTCAGGAAAAAGCCTTTCGCCGCTACTATCTCGGCAACGCTTACAATCCCAACGGCACTTGGGAAAAATCACGCCTGAATGTTGCGCTTTGGGACACGATTCTCTATACCTTTAGCTACTACAATCGCGACGAAATTTCACCCATTACCGATCATATTCGTGAAGAATTTCTCGACTTGATTACTAACGACAAAAAGTTTGTCTCTTACATCAGCACCGGAACCGACAAGGCCGATCGCATCCAATACCGCGCTGATACGTGGCGGGCGCGCATACAAAAACTCATTGGCCTTCCAACCAACGAACCCCGCACCTTCTCCCTCGATTTCAAAAAATCCCTGTTGGAAAAACATCCCACCTGCCACATCTGCTGGAAACCCATTGAGCATGTAGACGACGCCGTCATTGCCCACACATCTGACTATTGGCGCGAAAACAAGCAGCTACCTGAAAATGCACGGCTGGATCATCGGTTTTGTCATCGGAGTCGGGAGTAGGGAATAGACCGTTCTTGGTTCTTCGTTCTTGGTTCTTGGCTGGTGATTGGTAATTGGTAATCGGTGATTGGTTAGCCAGTTTTCCCACTACCCACTACGTTCCACTGCCCATTACCCACTACGTTCCATTACCCACTACTCTTACACACTCCCACTCCATCACCCTTCCACTGCAACCGACGCTTCCTGACTAATTGGGACTAAAGCTCCCTGCGGCGTCAGGCCCAGTAGCATGGCTTCACCAGGGGCGATCGCTTGGCCGGTGATGGCGCAGCGTTCGGCGCGTTCGGCGGTAGCGGAGATTGTGGCGCGGATTTCTTGACGCCCGATGGTGTTGCTGGCATTCCCCGATTGTTGCTCTATGTAGGCCCACAAAATTTCCCTGATAAGTGCTTGATAGCCCCGATTCCCGGCAATGGCTTTCAAACTGTCTTTCAGCTCGCGCTCAAGGCGAATGCTGGTAACTTCCATGTCTGTGGTGGATGTGCGGGAAAGTGTGGGCATGGGTGTGGGCACCTCCTAATGACTTGATGCGTGTTCTTAAACTAAACCATAGTCTAGACATTTTTGTAACATGCGTGTAGTATTGGCGAAGAAAGTAACAATGCCCAGACATTCCTGATGGGTATCCCCCAAGGAGACTGATGCAATGCTGAACCAACTCATCCACATTCCATCTCGCTACGCTGGTCTGACCACCGATGGATGTCTTATCGATGGGTTGGCAGTCGTGTCTGGCGTATTTTTCCAACACTATGAACAATATTTCGGCAGCGATGATTCACCCATGCCAGTAGACGATTGCCCCCCGAAGACGGGCATTCCGACCCCGGCAGGCAGTGATCTTGGCTGGACGAAACGCTGGCAGCGAATGCAGCATTGGCACTTCCCGCATCATTTGCAGTTGCACCAGGGATAACCGAGTCACTCTCTCCGGAGCGTTAATCGCGCTTCTCAGCTTAAAGCTAAAGCGCATTCCGAGAGAGCACCGCCAATACTGCTTCCAGCGATCGCCCCAGTTCAGTCCTGTTGTATCAGGCTAACCGGAGTGCGACCGCTGTTATCCGCGTTTTGTGAGTCCAGGAGTCTTACCATTCCTCCCTTGCTTTGGAGAAACGGTGTGCCTTCTGCCGCCAAAACTCGACTGTTTTGCATCGCGCTTCTTTCACACGCTTATTTTTTCCTTCCAGCTCCAGGTGTTTCCATGCTGAAAGTTACGTATACCGAGACGGGCCTTTGCCTCGAGTATTGTCCAGAACCACTTGATCTCTTGCTGAGCGATCGCGTGTGTATGTATGTCCATGCTCAGCGTTCCATCACTGTCCAGCCGATGCAGGCCAGTATTCCACTACCAGCTACTCTGGTGGGAATCCGTGAGCTAGAGCGGTTTCCCGAGTTGGAACTATCGCTGTGCGATCGCGACTGGCTCGAAATTACGCTGCGGGGTTTGTGGATTACCGAAGACCCTAATCAAGACGAGGGCGTGTTTGTGACCGAGCTAAATCCTCGTTTGGAACAGCGCTTGCTTCGCTTATGGATGCTGTCGCACACGACATCGCGTGCGGTAGCGATCGCCCATGGCTCGGCTCGATAACCCAAAAGAACGGGGCAACCCAGACTGGTTGCCCCGTTCAATATCTAAAGTCTAATTTTTCTGAACTGTAATTTGAGAAAGGTTGAACCTATTTCAGTAGACGCGTAACTCTGACATCAAATTCAGAGGCTTTGGGATGGACTCCGGTAGCTTTAGACAGGGCAGCTTCGTCAGCCCCCTGGATCGATATAGCATTCACTTCGTAACGTTCTGTATAGATGCGTGGCGACGTGCCGGTTGCCCCAGCGTATTCCTTAATGTCCACAAAAGCTTCGTAAGTGTGGTCCATGGCTCTGCCCTCCTGGCATTCGAGCTATTTACTGAATCTAAAAAACAGTATAAGAATCCGTTCTGGCTGATCCCCGGTCAGTATAGGCTTCTTGAGAAGCCGTAATATTCAGTTTTCTGCTTAATAAGAAACATCTTTCATCCTGGGATGGGGAGCGTCACAGTTGTACAATAGGTAATTGTGCGTATCGTGATCGCCCTCCAATACACTCTCCTGATTGATACCCAAGCGTTCCTCTCGTCGTTTGGGTAGAGCGCAGTGTTGGCGTAGCCTTTCCGAAGGAAATAAATCAACTCCTGCAATCGTTTTCCCACACTACTGCCGCCAGGGAATTCTATTCTCTGGCTCATCGCTCAATTGCGTGGTTGCCTGAAACCAACCCA
>JBCBJE010000099.1:0-10258 GCA_038523735.1 Cyanobacteria bacterium J06626_18
GGCAGGATTAAAGTGGGCACCCGATCGCTTCCCCCAAGGCGAGTAGATAATTGCGATCGCACTCCCCCCCATCGCACTCCCCAGCAGCACCCCTCGCTGAAACAGGCTAGGTATGAATGACAGCACGGGCGACGACTCCGCATACAGCAACGTGGCAATCCCTCCCGCCGCGATCATGAATAGCCCCAATTCGGCACCTTCCATTAGGTATTCTGGCCAATGAGCCTGTAGCGATTTCAGCATCCTGGTTTCTCCTGCGAAAAGGCGTGAGGAGTCAGAAGTCATTAGGGAACAGAGAACAGGCGGTTCTTGGTTGTTCGTTCTTGGTTCTTAGTGAATCGTTGATGGTAAGAGTTCTGAGTTTTGAGTTCGCTCCATCGCCCCATCCCCTCATTCCCCCTACTGTTCCTGATAATTCCAAGTCAGACCACCATCGACAAAGAAAGTGCTACCGGTGATGTAGCTGGCGTCGTCAGAGGCGAGAAAGGTGACTAATCCTGACACATCGTTGGGTTGTCCAAGGCGCCCCAGGGGAATGTTTTTCAGCAGGGCGTTGAGCTTTTCAGGGTTGTTCAGTAAGTCTGTGTTGATGGGCGTTTCAATTGCTCCTGGAGCCACATTGTTGATAGTGATGTCGTAGGGAGCCAATTCCACTGCCAGATTGCGGGTGAGCATTTTGAGGCCGCCCTTGCTGGCGCAGTAGGCAGCAAAGTTGGGGAAGGGCAGTTCTTCGTGGACTGAGCTGATGTTGATGATTTTGCCAGGCCGCTTCGTTTCCATCAGATGCTGAACCAAGGCCTGGGTAGCAAAGAAGACACCTTTTAGATTGACGTTGAGAACAGCATTAAACTGCTTTTCCGTCACTTCCCAAAACGGAGCATGCTTCTCGATGCCAGCGTTGTTGACCAAAATATCGAGATGACCATAGTGCTCAATGCTTTCGGATACCAGCCGCTGGACATCCTCGACGATGCCAACATCGGCCCCAATGCTATAGCCGCGATCGTTGTCACAGCAGCCTGTGGCAAGGTGACAGTTCCCACCTGTGGATTTGATTTGCTCGACGGTTTTCTCTGCTCCCTCGGGGCTAGAGCGATAGTTGACGACAACGCGCGCACCTTCTTGAGCGAGACGAATGGCGATCGCTTGCCCAATGCCTTGGCTACTGCCGGTCACCAAGGCAACTTTTCCGTCTAATTTCATAGGATCTCCCTGTGCTTACGGCGAAGAGTACAGCGAACAGACCATCACGATATTCAGGATAAGAAGGCCGACACATCCCGTCTGCCTGAAAAAGTTGGTTTTCTCCTTCCCCCCTTCAGCTCAAAGTCACCACAGGCCGATTATCCAGCAGCGTCGCCCCCGTCAAAATATCCTCCACCGTAATGCGAAGGGTCCGATCGCGATCTACCTGAAACAACACCCGAATGCGATCAGCTCCGGGAGCACCAGGCGGGGCAAGTTGGGCAATAGTGCGGCCCTCACCTTGCTCATTCAGAGGCTGCACCTGCTGAGCCGCTTGCTGGGTTTGGCGGGTGACGAGGCGATCGCCTTCAAAAAAGACTTCTGTGCTAGCTGCTGCTGCCTCGTTGCCCAATTCACCAACAATGAGTTCAATGCTGGGCTGTTGGGCCGTAGAGGCTCCCAGAATAAGTTCAACAGGTTCGGCCATGGGATACGGTTGCCCTGTTTGAATCAGGGGATGCCAGCCATGGCGGCGATTGCGCCGATCCCAGTAGCGAATACCGTAGCTGTGATAGAGAAAATCTGTCAGTTCGATACCCTGCTGGACCTGTAGCGCGCCCTCTGCCACAGCCGTGAAGGGGCGATCGCTGCGGATCTTCGTGGGCGGGAAATACCCGGTCAGCCACTGCTGCACGGCTGGAATTTGCGCTGTGCCGCCTACTAGCAGGACAGCGTCGATGTCCGCTATTCCGAGTCCTTGACGGCGGGCTTGTTGCATCACCTGCTCTAAGCAACCATCTAAACGGTCAAAGAACTGGTTTTGCTTTAGAACGTCTTCAAAGGTGGCGCGCTCCAGCATGAAAGTCAGGCTTTCGAGCGTTTCGTCATCAAAGTAGCTTTCAGTTGCTTTCTTTTGGCTAGAAAGTTGAATCTTCAGGCGTTCTACCAAGCGCTGAGTCAGGGGTGTAAGCTTAACGCCCTGCTGCGCGTGAAAATAGTCGGCTAGCCAGTTATCGATGTCGGCTCCTCCCAGGTTTTCGCCTGCTTTAGCGAGGACCTTGGCGCGCTGGGGTTTTTGTGATGATGATTCGGCTAGGGACTGATTGCCCCACCGCAGAATAAATCCTAAGGGCTTACGGTTGGGGGCGATCGCCAGCTCCACCAGCGAAAAGTCCAGCGTGCCGCCGCCAAAATCAACCACCAATACCGTTTCTTCCTGCTGAATACCGTAGCCAAGTGCCGCTGCTGTGGGCTCGTCTAGCATTCGTACTTGCGCGATTGCTAGGGTTTCGCAGGTCTGTGTCAACCAATGGCGATAGGTCTCGAAGCTATCTACCGGAACTGTAAAAACCAGCGCATCTAGCCCCTGTTCTTGACTCCGAACTGCTTCTATCACGGTGGTCAAAAACCACCTGCCAAGCTGCTCGAACGTCAGGGATAGCCCGTCCAGCTTGGGCAGAAACCCCTGAATGGGAGTGCCAATACCCCGCTTGAAATTGCGATGGAAGCGTTGGTCACTAGTGATGTCCAAGCCGCGATCGCGCACCGATTGCCCAACCTGCACCGTCCCCTGACGCGCCTCGTCAACGTACAACAAAGACGGCACCACGGGAGGGTTGCCGTTGAGTTGTTGTGATAACCCTGGTAGCAAGACAGTTTCTGGCTGTTCTGTCGCGCGATTCCAGCGGGTGATGACAGTATTGCTGGTGCCAAAATCAATTGCGATGGTCATAGCAAGATGAATTCGGAATTTGGCATTCGGAATTCGGAAGGGTGGTCAACGCAGAGGCGAGGCATTGGGTGAATACCCTCTCGATTAATCCTGGACATTGATGCCCCAATGCCTCGCCCCCAGGTGGTATCCATTAACCCATTCCAGCGGCAGGGGATCAAGCGGTATGTTTGTCGAGGGGAGCCAGGATGTGATCGCAGAAAAACAGGGTCCCTGCTGTCACACAGAGCGGGATTGCTAGCAGATTCATGAGCGGAATGCTGACGAGGCCCAAGCAGACCAAGCCAAAGCTAGCACTGGCCGGTAAGCTGCGAAAAATCAACCCGAGCTTTTGGCGAAATTTGAGCCGTCGCCGTTCCAAGGGCGCATCAAACATATCCAAACACAACAATGTCACGCCCAAAGTCAGGCTACCAATGGGGGTCACAATGGCTCCTAGCCCCGGAATAAAGTTGGATAGCAGTATCAAGACACCGCCGATTAGCAATACCAACAGCTTCTTGAGTTCAAATAAGATCGCCCGCCAGATATCCCTCAAAATTGCCCCACCTCCCATCGTTTCTGGGGAGGCGGTGGAGCCTGTCCGTAGGGCTTCTAGCTTCTCGGAAAGCTGACCATAAAAAGGCGATCCGAGGATGCTGCCAAACTGCAGGAGCACGAATCCTAGAACAATAAACAGGACTATTAGCAGTCCGCCTTGAATCACAGGGGCCAAAACCTGGACGACTGTATCAAGCCAGGCCGGCCCAATCCAGTTTGTGAGCTGCAGCGTCCAGGTGTCGATACGTCGCAGCCCCCACCAGATACCAACTGAGTAAAGCGCAATGCCCAGCAGGATATTGATGCCGAAGGGGATCAGAATAAAGGGGCGCAGGGAAGGATGTTTTTGCAGCAAGCGGATTGCTCGCAGCGGATAACTAAGCCCAATGAACAAACCCAGCAACCCCCCGCCGCGGGGACGCAGTCGCAGTTCCTTGTTCGGTTTGTCCATCGCCAAATGCTCTCCTGTCCATACCTTCTCAATCTTGCCTTGAGTCTGTGGCGATAGGGCCATCCTCCGGATTTTTGCGTCCTTTTTAGAAGAGAGCAGTGACGAGGTTGCTCAAAAATCGCGAGCATTATTTGGCCTCCCGGGTGTTTGAGACTCTCTTTGATGAGAGCAATAACAGTGGTCCCTTAGGAATGTAGATTGATGAAAGCACTTGTAGTGAGTTCCCTAACGATGATGGCGATCGCCAGCGGTACCGATGCCCTGACATCGAGTACGGCTACGCATGATGATCGCGCTGCCCAGTTCGAGCATTCTGAAGTAGTTACAGCCAGTCAGTACCGGACACAAAACCGTCAATATGGCGGCGGTGGCACCGGACGACGCGAAATCCTATCAAATCACTTGTCCCATCTGGTGAGCGTGTAGAAGGTGCAACTCGCAAGATAGTTCTGTAGGATTTCAGCAAGCATCCTTGGGGCCTCTCAAGGATGCTTTTCTATGGGGAATCTGCGTCGGTGTTACGACCGAACGTCAGATTCTCTAGGGTTTGACCCGGTGGCAAATCAACAAAGACGCGATCGCCCTCCGCAACGCCTTCAATAATCTGAATTTGGTTGCCTACCTCTGAACCCAATGTTACCGGTCGAAAGCGAATGCGGTTGCGATCGCTCTCGATCAAAACTCCTGCCTGCCCTTCTTGTCTGACTACAGCTACTGTAGGGACCACTAAAGCATCTGTCAGTTGATCGCCCAGAAACGCAACAGTTACGTTCATGTTAGACAACAGTTGTGACTGGCCTGTCTGTAAATCGATTCTGACCTCAAAGAGGGTCACGTTTTGCCGTTCAATAGCCTCCGGGGCAATAATCCGAACCACACCCCGAAACGTTTCATCGGGGAAGGCGTCAGCCTCAATCTCGACCGCTTGCCCTGGCCTAATCTGGCCAATATCGACCTCTGGGACTTCGGCCAAGATTTCCAAGCCGCTTGCCAGCGCCACGATCGCCGTAGACGTCGCGGAAGACGCGTCGGATGCCGAAGTCGTCGGTGTGACAAACGCCCCTTCACTGGCAAACTTCTGCGTAATGGTGCCCGCAAACGGAGCGCGTACCTGGGCATCCTCAACTTGGACATTGCTCGCTTCTAGCTGGGCTTCAGCTTGGGATAAACGAGCCTCGGCCTGCGCCACTTCTTCCGGCTTGGGGTCGTTTAGCAGGTCGGCCAAGCGCTCCTCAGCCTCCTGTGCCTGAAATTCAGCACTCGTCAACGCGGCTCGAGCACTGCGCAGCGACTGTTCAAAATTATCTAGCTCATCGCGTGAAATTGCTCCCTGGGCTTGCAACTGCTGATTGCGCACCATTTGAGCTTCGGCCAAATCCAGTCGTGCTTGTGTGTCTTGTACCTGAGCAGCGGCTGATTGCACCGCTGCTTCTGCCTGAGCAATCTCCTCAGCATCGGTTCCCCGCTGCACATCGGCCAACTGCGCTACCGCCTCTGCCAGCGCCGCTTCTCGCTGCCGTCGCTGCGCTTCAATATCGCGACTTTCCATCTGGGCAATCAGTTGTCCTTCCTCTACGCGATCGCCCTGCTCTACAAATAACTGCTCCACAATCCCAGATGTTTTAGGACTCAGGTTAACCGTTTGCGCTGGTTCCACCCTTCCACTAGCTGTGATCCGAACCGTCAACGCCGTCATTTCTACCGGCACTGTCAAAGCTTCCACATCGTAAGCTGGACCCCGACTGCGCATCGCCACAAACGCGATCGCTCCTAACCCAATCACGCCGAATGCAACCAATCCTAAAATCCAGGGAAGCGGACGACGTACCTTGCCAAGAACCGGAATCTGCATAAGTGGAAATTGTCAAATTGCAGCAATAGAAACCGATTCCACTATAACGAGAGGGAGAGCGGAGGGGTGGAAGGGTGATGGAGTAGTGAGTAGCGGGTAGCGAGTAGTGGGAACAGGGAATAGGAAGCAGAGGCGGTGGAGGGAGAAAAATCCGGTAAGGGCGAGGCATTTGGCCCGTATGCTTACCACACATCGGGAACCCATTCTCCAAAGGCTTCGTCTCAACTCAACCATCAACGATTGACCAAGAACGAGCAACGAAGAACCAAGAACCGCCCGTTCCCTACCCCTATTCCCTATTCCCTACTGTCCACATACTCAGCGGCAGCGTCACTGTAAACGAGGTTTTCTTGGCTTTGCTAGTTACCTCAATCTCGCCACCAATGTGCATCAGCAGCTTTTGTACGAGGGCTAAGCCCAGGCCAGTTCCACCCTGCTTCCAGGGATCAGTGCTAGGAACACGATAGAACTTATCGAAAATGCGGGGGAGTTCCGCCGCAGGAATTTCGACGCCTGTATTGGCGACGGTGATTTTGAGTTCCTCGCCGCCTGTGGCGATCGCGGCCACTGTGATGCGCTCCCCTGGCGGTGTATATTTACAGGCATTATTCAAGAGTTCAGCAAATACCCGTTCCAGGCTAGCTTGGTCGCTGATAAGGCGAGGTAAGGTTTCTGGCAGCTCAATCATTAGGGACTGCGTCCGACTTTGCGCCCGTTCTTGAAAGGTATTGGCAATGCCCTTCAACCAACTCTCGATATCGATCGATTGAGGATTGATGGGGTGATTCCCCCCATCGAGGCGTTGCAAATCCAACAGGTCATTGATAAGGCTAATTTCGCGCTCGCATTCCTCTTTCAGCACTTGATAGTAACGGGCAAGGCGATTTTGGCTGGTTTTGGGCTTCAGAAGCTCGCTATTGAGGTCAAATTCCTGATTCAAGGTCACACCTAATAGCTGCAGTGCAACCCGCATACTGGTTACGGGTGTGCGTAGCTCGTGGGAAACCGTACTCAAAAAGTCATCTTTGAGATGATTGAGCCGCTCTAGTTCTTTGACTTGTGCTTGGGATTCTTGATACAGGCGGGCTTGACGGATGGCGATCGCGCATTGGTTGGCTACCTGCTGCACCAGGCGAATTTCAGGATCTTCAAAGCCATAGTCTTCGGCATTGATTAGCCACAGGTCCCCAAGCACGCCGCGATCGTCCCGAATCGGGCAGGCCAGCATCGAAACATATCCCCTGTTTGGGTGAGGCTTGATCGAGCAAAACTGAAAATACTGCCCTGCTAGGAGCTGGTGATACACCTCAGGGAATGCCTTCATCTGAGCGACCTTTCCTTGGGCCGAAGGCAGCGATTGGTTGTGCTCGTAGAAAATGGTGGAGATTTCTTGTTCCAGGTCGTAGAGAGCTGTGTTAGAACCCCTTGCGCCCAAAGCGCCGGTCAGCTCTTCGACCGCCGTTTGTAGAATCTGAGTTTCATCTAAACTATCGCGTACCCGGTCCGTAATTCGCTTCAGCGTAGCCTCAAAATCGAGCGCTTGTTGCAGCTGTTTGGTGCGATGGGCGACCTGGCTTTCTAACTCCGAGTTAAGCTGACGAACCTGACCATAGAGGTCGGCCTGAGCGATCGCGCTCCCAATTTGCGTGGCCACATCCTTGAGAGCCTCAATTTCCCAAGGCAGCCAAGTCCGAGAACGCCGACAATCATGGACGCAGATTAGACCCAGCAGAGCCGCCCCCTGGATTACAGGGATGGCCACATAAGCTTGGACATTCAGCCCTCGCAGGATTTCATGCTGAGCGGATGCAAACTCAGAGACTTCAAGCTGCTCAACAACTTTGAGTTCTCCCTGGCGAAACTGATCGAGCTCTTCGGCTTGAAATGTCAGGGCATGGGTCGTCTCTACCTTCAAAATACGTCGTTCTGCTATGGCCGCTTCGGCAACAACCCCTGTGTGCTCTGGGCGGCAGCTATAGAACAACACCCGATCAACATCCAGAAATCGCCTCAGTTCTTCCATACTGCGACCGAGAATATGCTCAGGGCTCAAGGACTGCAGCAGATGTTTAGCAATCGCTCCGAGCAAACGTTCACGACGAGACTGGCGCTGCAACTGCTGCTCAGCCTCGACACGCCGCGTCATGTCACGCAGGGTATGAATTAAAAATAATTGTTTGTTTTCGCCCCTCAGCAGGCTAATTTTGACCGCCAGGGTGCGAGTCTGCCCAGCACTGTCTTGGACCGAAAGTTCTTCTTCTTGCGTCAGCCCAGTGGCGATCGCCTGCTGCTGAGCTGTTTGTAACTCTAAAAAGTTATCCCCTTGCCATGCCCTCTGTCCTGAGTCTGCCAACAGATCGGCTGCCGAACATCCTAGCAAGTGACAGCAAGCGTCATTTACATACACCCAGTGACCCGCGTGGTCTTTGACCAAAATTGGATCCGCGATCGCATTCAAAATAGACAGTGGAGTCGGCAGAGTGTTGGGCACTGCATTCGGGGGAAATATCGATGTAACTGGATAAAGTTCTTGAGCCATATCCTAGGAATCGTGATGAAGACCAGCAAGAACCAAAGCAGGAACACGCGCTTTTATTCGTGTGATTTAGCTCTGGAATTCCAGAGCTAGGAAGTTGTTTCGTTGATTATCGCTACAACTACCGCTGAACGAGCTTAACAAAACTCCAGAAAACTGAGTAAATCCACCAGACCAGTCCCCAGGGTCGGGACTGGCAATAGGGAGGTGCTGTATTCCCCACTCACTCAGGAGTACTGAACATGGTGGAGCCAAATCCCTATCAAAACCACACACGTTTTAGCGATCCTCGTTTCAGAGGCTTCACTATTAATAGCCTACCCTTTACTAAAATCACACACTCACTATTCCCTTTTCTCGCTAAAAACGCGCAATCACGCAAAAATTGTTGGATTCACACATCAAAATCATTTCATCTCCCCGCGAGATTTACCTAACGCCTCCGTGAAAACTCCCAAATTGTAGCCTGAGCAATTGGCTAGTCAGAGACATCATCCCATGTCCGGAGCTGAATGTAGACCAGTGCCAAGGCCATCAGCACCAGTAGAATTGCCGCTGCCGCTGCGTAGCCGAAATCAAATTGGGCAAATGCTTGCTGATAGGTGTAGTGAACCAGAATATTGGTGCTGTTTAGAGGGCCGCCTCCCGTTACCACATATACAGGTTCAAATCCTCTCAGCGTAAAAATAGCGGTGGTGACGCTAGCAAAGACAATGGTGGGACGTAGCCCTGGTAAGGTAATATGCCAAAATTTAGCCCAGGCATCGGCACCATCTAATTCAGCAGCTTCATAGCGGTTGCGAGGGATCGTTTGGAGTCCGGCGAGAAACACAACAAGATTAAACCCAATTTGCTTCCAAGTACTTAGCAATATCAAGACTGGCATGGCCCAAACTGCACTTCCCAGCCATGGCAAAGGATTAAGTCCCGCCGCTAGCAGCACCTGATTGACAGGCCCCTCCATTTGAAACAACCAGCGAAATCCTAGGCCCACAGCAACCAGCGAAGTTATGGAAGGAATGAAGTAGGCTGCGCGAAGTATTCCTCTCAAAGCGACTGTTTGGTTCAACCCAATGGCGAGTCCCAGAGGTATTAGCAAGCTGGGGATCACGGTTGCAAGGGTGAAATAGGTCGTGTTCCACAAAACCTGGCGCACGTCGGGATCAATAAAAAACCGAATATAGTTCTTGAATCCCCACCACTGCACACCTGCTCGTGTGAAGCTCCCCTGCGTGAAACTCAAGACAAATAAGTAGGCAATCGGCCAAAACACGAAGACGGTCAAGAGGACTAAGGCTGGCATTAGCAAGCTCCAAGCCGCGATCGCATCCGACCGTTTTCTGCGGGCAACCTTGGGCATAGTTTCACCCTAACTGCGATCGCCATCATAAAAAAAAGGGCGCTCATAGGAAAGCGCCCCCTGATTCGTTGAGAGGAGAACACGGACACTTAATGGTTAAGTCTCCTAGTTGATTCCATCATAGCTTATTGAAAAATACTTTCAACAGCAAGATCTTTTTCATGAATGTATGTTGACATAGCTAAGGGCATATTCAACGCTTCTTCGAACGTATGTCCGCATGGCGTTCAAAGACTTCAAGCCTTGCCTATGGTTTTTCTGAGGCTCAATGAGTGGAAGTTGTGTATGTCCTTGCGCCGATGCAGTTCTACGCTGTCAAAACATGCAAGATAATATAGACCTACAAATGAAAATGATTGTCGCTAAATATAAAGGATTGGCACTGTACTTTCTGATCAGATCTAATGTCGAGGTAGCGCTTCTCCGAGATACCATGAATGCCTGAAGACAGCCGGGGGAGCCGTTTCCTCTGATGTGATGAGGTCCTCTGTATCCAGTCTGTTCAGCGATTTGCCAACGTTCAAATGGCTCGATTATCCCGGCTAGTGTGGTCAAAATCGCCAGAAAATTAGTTCATAAGGCTACCGATCCTAGGATCGGTA
>JBCBJE010000100.1:0-10231 GCA_038523735.1 Cyanobacteria bacterium J06626_18
CAGGCGATTGCCTCGCGCGCTATTGGGTAAGAGTTCGTGAAATGCGAGAATCGATCAAAATCATGCGACAGGCGATCGCTCAAATTCCAGTCTGACTTGGGCCCAGCGGCCATCCGGTGGGCTTCCAAGCTTTCATAGGCCCCGCCTGGAATTTGAGCGATCGCCTGTCGCATGATTTTGATCGATTCTCGCATTTCACGAACTCTTACCCAATAGCGCGCGAGGCAATCGCCTGCCGTTTCCCATTGAATATCCCACTCAAAATCGTCGTAGCACTCATAGTGATCCACTTTGCGCAAGTCCCACTGAATGCCTGAAGCCCGCAGCATGGGACCGGATAATCCCCATTCAATCGCGGTTTCACGAGGGATAGTGCCGACGCCTTCAATCCGTCGGCGAAAGATAGGATTGGCGCTGATTAAGCGCTCATATTCATCGATCTTGGTTGCGAAATAGTCGCAGAAATCTTGGCACTTACTCAGCCAGCCATAGGGCAAATCAGCCGCCACGCCACCCACTCGGAAGTAATTGTTGTTCACCATCCGAGAGCCCGTTGCCGCTTCCCACAGGTCGTAAATCATTTCCCGTTCACGAAAGATATAGAAGAAGGGAGTCCCGGCTCCCATATCCAGCATGAATGGTCCCAGCCAGAGAAGATGGTTCGCAATGCGGTTGAGTTCCAGCATTATGACGCGGATATAGCTGGCTCTTTGGGGGACAGGAATATCCGCTAGCCGCTCAACCGCATTGACTGTGACCGCCTCGTTGAACATGCCTGCCCCATAGTCCCAACGGCTAACGTAGGGAACGTACATGATATTGGTACGGTTTTCAGCAATCTTCTCCATGCCCCGGTGCAGATAGCCAATCACGGGTTCGCAATCAACGACATCTTCGCCATCGAGGGTGACAATCAGACGGAAACAGCCGTGCATTGAGGGATGATGGGGTCCCATATTAATGATCATCGGATCGGTCTTGGTTTGAATCATCCCCATGCGAAAAGACTCCCTCAATATCTGGTATGGCGTTGGCGCTTCTCATCAGTGCGCTACCCATCAGTATTGAGATGAAGCCTATTGGCGTCTTGTAGATTACGCCGATTTTTGTACGTTCTTCCGGCTATTTCGTTTGTCTTACAAACTTACCGGGGGTGATGCCAACCAGTCGCTTGAAATGTCGATGAAAGTGACTTTGGTCCACAAATCCAACCATTTTTGCCACCTCAGCGATCGCAAACTCGGTTTCGCTCAAAATTTGTCTGGCACGTTCAATACGGCAATAAATGATGTATTGATAGGGCGATCGACCCGTTGATTGCTTGAATAGCTGCGAAAAATAATGAGGACTGATCTGAGCCATACCCGCTAGTTCATTCAAGCCCAAATCATCGCTTAAATGGGTTTGAATATAATCGACGATTTGCCGGAGCTTTAGGGTGGGTAATCCCCCTGAGTAAGCTTGTAGCATCACTGGGTTCGTGCAGTAATACTGCATAAGATGTGCCGTTAAGGCCGCTACCAGCGTCTCCGCGTACAGGCGACTAGTAGATTTAGAATTTTCGAGCGCCCGCTTTAGCGACAAACCTAACTGGTGAACGAGCAGATCAGTACTGGCAAAGCAGGGTACTAGCTCAATACCATCACGTTCAGTGGCTTCATCAACCAGTCGCGCAAATGCCTGGGAGTCGAACCCCAGCATAAGTGCCCCTGCGGCAACATCGGCCTCAACTCGATGCCAGGCGTCAGCGGGCACTACGACCATATCACCCTGAACGAGTCGCCCGTAGTGACACTCGCCTGCAATCGTGCGGGTCACCCAAGCAGGTTTGGGCATATCGATGAAAATGGCAACGCTATGCTGCTTTGAGGCAACATCCTGAAATTGTCCGGGGAGAAAGTGATCATACGCCACCAAAAGCCCCTCTCACCGAGCCGAAAAACTGCTCAATAAGGGCGATCGCGCAAAGATACGCTGATATCCCGCTTCTTCTTCTTTAGCAAAATCAACTACGAAGGACGGCATAAACGGTGCTAAAGCAGGCGGCAGAGTGCAAATTTTGTAGCGTGTATTCTTGTCAGGCTTAACACACAGATGCCTTGTTGGGTAATGTGGGGCGGATCGTGATAAATGATGCACCCCACCATGCCTATCACTGAGTTGATAAGTGCTAACGGCTACCGACAGACAGTGATTGCCCCGTTATGCCAAGCAACTCTGCTAGTCCCACAACAAAATCCCCAGCAATGTGCTTGCCTCCGTCATCGCTAAGGGGGGAGAGCGATAGATCGGGTTAAGCGGCCAACCCTGTCAAGCTCCCAGACTCACCTTCCAGTGCCAGGAACGCAACTGATTCATTGACGTGAGAAAGCTCGGTATCCAGGGATTGTTCTTCATACACACCCACCCCAAAGCTCTGACGACTGATGTTGTCCAAACGGAGGTTGGCTGTGTCGGAGCCCTTGAAGGAACTGAGCTTGGCAATCACCGATGGTGTGCTAGCAAACTCAGATTCGAAACTGACCTGAGCGCGATCGCTGCCATACTCCTGATCGGTCGTTCCGCCCTCTAAGAGGGTATCGTCGTCAGAAGCGACACCTTGTTCAATTGCCAACCAGCCAATTGTTTCTTGGACATGGCTTCCCTGATTGAGTGCTTCCTCCTCTTGCATCGCTACCTGAAACCCTTTTGCCGACTGTCCTTTCGTCCGCGTTGTCACCCAGTCGCTACCGTTAGCAGTCTGTACCTGCGATAGCACTGTGGGGGTTGCCCCAAAGCCTTTGAGCCCTATGGAATCAAACCCCTTAGAAGTCAAACGATTGGAGTTGCGGGTACCGACAGAAATCCGAGTACCATCAGCAAGGGTCCAGTCCCCCGCGTTCATCACCACGTAAGAGACTGCCTCGCTGGTGTGAGTGCCGTTTTCGTAATTCGGTTCCTGAAGGCGAATCTGAAACGTGTTGCCAGTGACCTTCTGAAGACGTATCGCCACTGGGTCAGGCCCGTTCAAAGTGGGGTCGGAAACGATGACTACGGGGTTGTCGTAGGTCTCATTCAGGGTGATTGTTTGCCAGGTGTGGTCGAGATTTAGAGTACCGTATTCGCCGATGGTGTCCGGGGCCGGCGCTGGCTTGTCAGAACCACCACCAGGAGGGATTTGGTCAGTCGCCAAATCCAACTTGACGTTCTGATCGCTAATGTTAATGGCTTGTTTGACGGGTTTAGAGAGCCCACCGCCAGAGAAGGCAACGTCGTAAGTCCCCGGTTCCAAAGCGACCTGATAACCACCAGAGTCATAAGTCTTAGTACGGAATGTGGCTTTATCAGACCGCCGGGTCGCTTTGACGGTGATACCGCCGAGTCCTTCACCCACTGTGTAGAAATTATCATTGGTCACGCTGTCATCAAATGCGACTCCGGTTAAAGACAGCGAGCCCGATTTTACAAAGTCCTTAGTTGTCCATAGAGCTTGGGTGCTGCCAGACTTACGTCGTTCAATGCCAATGCCAATCGCCTCAAACGATCCATCCAAAATGTCCTCCCGGCGACTGTTGCGGCCCATGGCATCCTGGTACTGTTGCTTCAGCAAGTTAGGAATAATTGGATTGCCAGACTTGGTGCGATAAGAAACGTGCTCCTCCACAGTAGCTCCTGGCGTCAACTTGTAGCCTGCTGCCTGAATGCGATAGCTGGGACTGCTTCCGTTTGCCCCAGTGTTAGAAATGCGCCCGGTTTTACGCATCCATTCGCTGTGACCGCCGGATGCCTTCTGCAGTTCTGAGCTAAAGCTGAGGGGCTGTACACCAGCCTCAGCGCGATCGCGGTTCATGAGCTCCAGCATGTACTGCTCATAAACGCTGGGCTCGCCAGAATCCGTTGGGTCAGGAATGGTAGGTGGCGTGGGTGTTGGGGTTGGCGGTTCAGGAGTCGGTGGCTCTGTCGGTGGCTCTGTCGGCGGTTCCGTCGGCGGCTCTGTTGGGGGTTCTGGATCGGGGACTGGTGGTTTTGGATTAGGATCCGGAGTCGGGTCAGGAATCGACGGAATCTGCCCCTTGAGGGGTTTTACCGATCCTTTGCCTTTACCGTAGATTGACTGAATGCCGTTGATGTCATCCTGTAGCAGAAAAGCGGAGCCTAGCCCTGAATAGCGGTTATTGATGCTGGGGTTCATGATGGCTGCTTGGCCTGACTCATGATTAAGTCCCAGCGTATGCCCAATTTCGTGAACGGCTACTTCGAGAAAGTCAAAGCCAGAGCCCGAACTTTGTAGGGTCCAGTCTTCAGCATTGTCGAAAACGATAGTGGTAGCTAGTTCACCTGGAGCCGTTGTTAAATTCGCTCGCCCCAAGGTACCGCCCGGTCCTCCCAAAAACTCGTGGCCAATCCGAATATCGGCGGCGTCTTGGTTGTCGCGCGTCTTCGCCCCAATGTCCTCAATTTCGACAAAATTCAACGGGGCATATTGTGCCCATAGAGCAAAGGATTCTTCGATCGCTGATTCCAACTCGGCGTTGGCAACGTCCCCTTTAATACCGCCATCAAACAGATCGGTATAGCTGTAGGTAACGGTTGTAGGGGTACCTTTGCCGTTTGCTTGTGGCCACTTGAGGCTACCGAAGGTGGTGAAGTTCGACTCAAACTCAGTTCCATCAGAAGAAAAGTCTTGGATACAGCAAACTGAACAGCTACAAACGCTGAAGTGAGTACTTGGAAGGTCTGTCAAATCGCTGCGATCTGATTTGACAGTACTGCGCTGACGGACAAAGTCGAAGTCTAGGAGAGGGGCAGTTCCGCTGGTATTGAGTGGGGTTGGATCGAAGGTTTTGGATGGGGCGATCGCCTCACGTGGTAAGCCCGTAACACCCATATCGTTGGCGTTCTTAGCGGCAGTGATAGCCATGAACTGTCTCCGAGTAACGTCATTCGGTAGATCACCCGAAATTACTCAGTAACCAGTAGGTGTACATATCACAAGCATTCCAACACGCCCGCTATACCTCTGACAGCAGGACAGGAAAGCTCAATTGACGCAAGACTCAATTGATTAAGTTCATTAACTGGGCTTCTAACTTGAGCTGTTCACGCGCTCGTAGTTCACACTTCAAAAACACCCGTTAATGCCATCACTGTAGACGAAGGGACACTGCAAACTCCGCGACCACCAACATACACAACTCAATCTGGATTGTCCAGACAAGTGGGTGCTTGTACGGAGGCACAGTGTTATTCAAGCGGGCTTGTTTAGTTGCTTATGACGAGATGCGCATAACACGATGCAACAGCTCTAAATGCCGAGGGACTAGTACGAGGGGCGATCGCGGGCCCCTTGACATTCGCGTGACACACACCAAGGGACGACTGGATTGATCGGACACCCTATTGCCAATAGCAATGAGTGAGACGACTCCCAAAGGCAACGTAACGGAAAAAGCAGTCCCCATTATCGCAAAGAATTTATTGCGGTTTTGCTGAAAAAGACTGGCAATCCCCAAGATCAAAGCCACAATATCGAGAAACAGCAAGCCAACAAAGGCCAGCCCTATGACTATGGCAAGAACCGACGACTCGTTGAAATCATCAGCCGCCAAAGCTCCCAGAAAGCCAACCCCGACGAATAGGACCACACTAGCAATATTCGCCACAAGGCTCAAAATAAAGGAAGCGATGCCAATTTTTGAGTGTTGTTGCATAGTCGGACTTATTCCGGAGCCTTTTGGGGCTTAATCATGCGATCGAGCAGTTCACGAGCAGGTTGCGCCTTAGTCAGAGCAGTCTGATATTCACTGTATAACTTAGCTAGCTTGCCGAGGCCACCAATCCCTGCCTTCATCTGCTCGATTTCTTCATCTGCCAGCATTTCGCCGTCTAGCAGCCGCATCAGCGAGGGTTTGATATCCCCAACGCTTTGCCGTGCTTTTTGCAATTTATCAACCGTGCCTAGCAGGGTCTTGAGGGCTGCAAACGTTTCGTCGATCGCGCGCTCGTCCAATGCATCGACCTCGTCTGAGTGATTTGAATGCGTGGGATTGACGCTGTCAACCTCATCGTGGGTATCTGGATCGGGGACCAGAGAAATGACGGGTTTGTTGCTTTTAGGTTGTGCCATGGTGTTGCCTCCTGCGGAAATTGGTTCTGTGGCAATACAAAAGTATTCTGGCGTTCGGGATAAGAGCAATTGTACTACTGTCCACCACACTCAATATCCTACTGCACTGCTAAGGACATGCAACTTATCAAAAGTGAGATAGGGTGACTCCCATTAACAGCTCACCCCCCCCCAAATCCCGGTTGACGCATATTCAAGGTGGACCCATTTAAGATGGAAAACCCTGGTTGGTTGGGGAGTCAGGAGCTAGGAACCAGAATCCAGCGCTCTACTGACTTCTGTAGGGCTACTCGGCGAGAAGTTGCTCCGCGCCTAGTGCGCTTCTCGTTCGCCCATGACGTTCTCGAGGAGTAGAGTATTCCGACTCCTGGATTCCTCCTTAAATGCTGCCAGACGATACGGAAAAGTAAACATGGGCCGACAATGCTGCAGATAAAATTAGCCCGATGGAAATCATCAAGGTTCTCAGATGCTTGCTAGAAATTTTTTCCAAACATCGGCCTGTTGCGTATCCTCCAATCAGCCCACCAATCACCATAAACAGGGTGGGCTCTAGCAAGACCATACCTCCGGAGAGCAAAATAACGGCTGCGATTGTATTGATGACAATTTGCTGGAGGTTCTTCAGGGCGTTTAAGGCATGAATTTTGCCGTAATTGAAAAGTGCCAGGACTGAAACCAACATGACTCCCATGCCAGCGCCAAAGAATCCCCCGTAAACTGAAACCAGAAAAACAGCCAGGAAAGCTCCAACCCACTGATGCTTCAAGTGCCAGCGATCTTGAGGAGCAAACAGTGTCAGCGTGGCTATCAAGACTAAAACAGGAACAATTATTTCTAAAAAGTTTAAGGGCGTAATGACTAGTAAAAAAGCACCCAAAGTTGCCCCTAAAGCTGTGGGGAAAAGAATGAATAGATGTTCTTCTGAGTTCTTCCTAAGACTTTTAAAGCTGCCAAAAACAGAGCCCACGCCTCCGATCGCGAGCGCTACCATGTTCACACTCACAGCTTGCTTCAGAGGAATACCTAAGGCTAATAAGACGGGCAGCGTAATCAGCGATCCTCCCCCTGTTATGGTGTTGATTGCCACAGCCACAGCCGAGGAAACAATCAGGCAAGCTGCCTCGATACCACTGAATTCCATTTTCCTACTCTTCCGTTGATTTTACGAAGGGCTGGTAAATGGCACCATGCTTGTGGGCGCTGTCCCCCGTCAAAATCGCCTTGCCACAAGTCAAGATTTCAAGGCGTGTCGATGAGTCTTTTATGAGAGTTTGGGTAGATACAACTTGTTCTGTAGATTTTCAAGCTGGGTCCTTGAAGAACTGCTGCTAAGGGTAAAGCGCTGTTCAATCACGTTCACCAACACTCTAAAAGAATTGCCCTATCAGAGGATTGAACCTTTGATATTCGTGAGTGGGATTTTGTTGAAATTCAGATAAAGATTGTTTTTGCAAAAACAATCTCAATTGATGTGCAATCAATTAGCTGCTAAGCGTTTGGAGTGATCAGACCAAAAATACTGGGGGAAAGAAGGTTGGTTCCACAGTGTATTTCTTTTCGCAAAATAATAAACCCCGATGTGCTGGGCCTCAGGGGCTGATTAACATAATCGGCTCTGTGGAGCTACTTGGTTCTATTTTTTTCACAAAATAATAACCCCCGATGCGCTGGGCATCAGGGGCTGATTAACATAGTCGGTTCTGTATAGCTACTGGGTTCTGTTCGTTTCGCTTGACACTTACAAGTTGCCTCAGATGTGTACAAAGGCGCTTCTTGTCGGCGCCAAGTTTATTGAAAATAAGCGAATTTCCTAGCAATATGAACTTCAGGCGAAGCAAGCAGCTGCGTTTATAAAAAACAAACCTGGCTAAACTTCTTGGACCAGCGGTTAAAACCACGCCTGTAGGAACTAAATCTGCCGCCACAGGTTTTCTAGACCCTTGGTACAACCAAGTCCGTGCAGGCGGACCTGCTATCAACAGGCGTGATTTCCAGTCACCAGCTGCAGCAATGAAAGATTTACAGACCCGGAATTTCTGACAGCTCGCCCTTCAGCTCTTCGACGGAGAACTGTGTGACTTCCTGCCATTCTTCGACCGTGAAGTCGTAGCCGTAGGTTTTAGCCATAGCCACAAATGCCTGAATATCGGGGGCGGCCCTCAACTTGTCACGGAGTACTGTGTCCGCTTGGGCTGCACGGAACAGCCGAGCTACGGCTTCTTTCGCCATAATCCTGATCACCTGCCATAGGGTTGTAGCTGGGATCATAGCAAGGCTTTGCGAAAGCCCCCAGTGCTCGATCCGGCTATGAAAAACATTCCTAAAATCCTCCTCAAAACCTATCTGAGACGTCGTCCTGTCCACATTCGGCTGGCTCGATTCAACTTTTTGGCGCGGTATTCCTGGCTTAAGAATCTTTTAGAGGATCTAAAACCCGAGCTGTTTCCGGCAGACCCTAAACCTGAGGTGGCCGAAACAGTTGATGAAGCGCCCGATTTGGAAGCGATCGCAGCCTACCTTCTGGATGCTCAGGTACGGGGACGGCAAGGAATTTATCAGGTTGAGCGTTGGCTGGGGCAGCGGGGGCAGGGGCATTTGTTTGGCGCCACCAAACTAGGGGCTAAGCAACCCGTTATTTTGAAGGAATTTTTACTGCCAGAACGCAGTTTCAGTGCGGCGGAAGCGCGCCAGCGCCAGCAAATGTTTATGCAGTTGGCGGGGCTGGCCCGTACCGATGGCCGTAGCCAAGACCTGCGGGTGATTCGACCTTTAGACGCGATTGCCGATAGTCATTCGTTGCAGCGCTGCTATCTCATCACTGATGAGCACGACGCGTCGCCCACCCTACGACAGCGTCTGCAGGCATCAGGACCCTTTACACCAGCAGCCGTCCGCTTAGTCTTGGAGCAGGTGCTGCAAACGCTGCTGCATCTTCATCAGCAGGCGGTAGTGCTGCCGTCAGGACAGCGGCAGCAAGGATTAGTTCATGGCAATCTGAATCTGGACAGTCTGCTCTTGGTGGAATACGCCCCTGACCGGTGGTTCGTTTATCTCACCGACTTAGCACTGTGGGAGCGAATTTTTGCCCCCCCCAGGGGCGATCGCCACACCGTAGCTGTGACGCCCGAAACTATCAGCCAAGACTTACAGGCTTTGGGCGTCATCAGCTATACCTTGCTAACAGGACAAGCAACCTTGCCAGAAGCGACGACAGTGGCAAAGTTGGACATTCCTAAAGCGGATCCTTACCTAGCAGCTTTCATCGAGCAGTTGCTAACCCCTGCGGCATTTGCAAGTGCGGAGATAGCCTGGCTGGAACTTTTAAAGCTGCCGACGCTGAACCAAGCAGATTTAGCGAAACAGGCTGTGGAAGCCGAAGTCGATACCCGGCAATCCATTCCGCGCTGGCTCATCGCACTGGTTGGAGTTGCGGCGCTAATGATAGGGGGCGGCATCCTTTGGCGAGTTTTGTCACGGGGTGAGGCGCCAGCCAGTAGCCTGGCTCAGGTGTGCTGCTTTGCAGAAGTGGGGGCAGTGCCTCAGGGACAATACGTTTACACCGGCGTAGACCAAGGGACCTGGAATTACGTCCTCTCCCAGCAGAATTTAGGGCAGCGGGGACAAACGCTGGAAACAGCAATGCGGCTGGCCTTACCAGACTTAGACTTGGCTTATGTGCCAGCTCCTTCAATGGAAGTGGCGATCGCGGCTGTCCAGAACGGCGAAGTTGAGTTTGCGGTGCTCCCGCGAGTTGCCGATTTGCAAATTCCCTCGGACCTAGGCATGGAGGTGATTGCTTACGATGGCCTGGCCGTGTTTGTTGCCTTTAGCTATGTTGATCGCCAACGAGGACTACCCGAAGCCCTGCAGGGGGAGCTGACGCTGGCAGAATTAACCGACCTTTACGTAGGCAAATCTGAAACCTGGCGCGACCTTAGCCGCACATGGTTACCCGTCAAACGCTACGTTCCGGAAAACCCGGAAGCCGTCCGTATCTTTGAACAACGGGTGCTTGAGCCCCTAAGTATAGACAGGTTGGCGGATGTCGAAGTCCAGACGACCTTGCCAATGCTAAGGGCTATTCTGCAGGATTTTGAAACGCAGCAGCTCGGCAGTATCGGG
>JBCBJE010000101.1:0-10222 GCA_038523735.1 Cyanobacteria bacterium J06626_18
CGAACCAGTCCCCCCCGATAGCTGCTTAGTAGACTTAGCGAAATCAACCGGTTTAGCTTGAGGGGGGGACTGGTTCGCTGGAAGTTCAGCGTCTACGGAGTCAGGTCCGTTGGCTTTCGGGGCTTTCAATTGGGGCGATTGCTCTGATCGTCGGGACTCTTTTGCATTAATAGGGCAACCGTTTAGGCCGAGAAACCCTGGTTTCTTGCTCTACTAAGCGCTGGCAACATAATTTGGCTCTCCATATATAATTCAAACTTCATATGCTGCACCTCAGGGTCGTCGATTCGTGCGTCGTTCGATTGTAAAGGAATCGAATGAAGGAGCGGGGGGCGTACCGAGAAACTGCGATCGCGCCTTGGGCTGCGGTAAGTAGTAGCTCAGCAAAAGGTTGAAACAGCCTCCCATCAGCAGTCCTACCAAGCTAATGTAGAGTCCCGCTAGCACTATGACAGTGGTGCTCAAAACACCATAGAGCCAGTGATGGTTGGGCAACGCGCTAACATGCACCTTCAGCGCAATTGATAATACTATCCAAAGACCGGTTGCCATGATGGCTCCCGGTAGGAGTGGTTGCGATCGAGCTGGGAACCTCAGACTGGCACGATACAGCAGCCCAAATAGAAGTGCGATCGTCGAGAAGGCTAAACTCCAGCGCAATCCCTCCAGGATTAGGCGTTTGCCAAAGTTCCAGACTGTGGCCTCTGCGACTGCCGTTTGGACCCCTTCCGGCAACGCAACAAACACAATTCCATAGGATAACCCCAATAACATAGCGCCGATACCCGCTAATAAGAGAGTGTTCAGACGCTGACTGAGCGAGATAGCCACCCAGCCATCTCGCTGCCCGGTAATCCTGAGTGTTTGCTGAATAGCGCCAACCAGTTTTAACCAGAGGGCACCAGCACTGCTAGCGCTCAGAAACAACAACCAAAAACGATGGGAGAGCTGCCACTCTGCCGCCATCTGGGTTACCAGTGCGTTAAAGGCATCAACTTTAATCGGGCTCCATTGTGTCAGTCTTGCCGTCAGGGCGGTTTGCATATCGGGGCTGAGGCTAGCGATCGCGACTAGGGCAATACAGCTGAGCAGCAGACATAGAAGGGTTCCGTAGGCAAACGTAGCCGATCGCATCCAGTAGCGATAGCGGGTGGCATACTGAATAACCCACTGCCAAATTAAGGGGCTGAAGTAGCTGCCTAGGGTTTGTGGGAGCGGTTGTGAAGTTTGGATAATTGGATTTTGATGACCAGGGGGTGTCACAGGTAAAAAGTGTCGTCGTGGCTGCATGGCGACGATATTAATGATAGATGACGATATTTAAGGATCTGAAAAAGACAACCCACAGGGCTGGGGGTTGCTTTGCAGAAGAGTTGTAAATGGATATGTTCAGCTAACGATAATAGCGTTTTCATAAATTTGATCACGTTAACTGATTTAATTGGCTCCAGGGTTCTTGATGCCTTCGGGTAGCGAGATTCTGACAAGCTGGTAAGCACATAGAGGCGTGCTGCAATGACTCGATTTTCAAAGTGTGTGGTGTGTTTTTTCTGCGGCATTATGATCAGCCTTGTGCTGGAGAGCCTATGGGTGCTGCCTGGATACACCCGTATGGGGAATTCTAATACTAGCCAGGTGCTGGCGCCTGTTGTGGGTGCTGAGGTTGCTCAACAGGATCGCAATTCGAGTGCTCCGCTAATCCCTATGCTTGAGGGGTTGCAAACAGAATCATCGTCGGCCTCAGGCGACGATGCGTCGCAGCCGACTGCGGAGTCCTCAGCGGAAGAATCACCTGAGGTCGAGGAACCGCAACCAGCGGCGGAATCGCAGCCAGTCGAGGAACCGCAACCGGCGGAGCCCCCACCTACAGGAGAGCCACAGCCGGTAGAAGACACCTCGCAAGCGGACGATCTGTTGCCGGTAGAAGGGGCGCAGCCAGCCGATGATCTATTACCAGTAGAGGCTCCTCAGTCGGTAGATGAGCGACAGCCGACAGCTGTGCCTGAGGAATCGCCAACGCCGCTGCGCGATCGCCTGCCCATCCGTCCCTTACCGTCACGCCAACTCCCCATTCGGTCTGAAGATCCGGCTGATCAGATTGCCCCCCCGGGGTTGAATGTACAGCGCGGTAATGAGCCCATATCGACCTTTATGGCGCTAGCAATGCAGCGCGAGATCGATAAGCTCGCCGGACGCTTTGAGAGTGCGCTCTTTTTAGCCAATGCGGCTGACCAGCCTACAGAAGTCCAGGTGCAAGCCGATAGTCAGTGGCTGACGGCATCGGCGGCATCGACGGTTGTCGAAACACCGCAAGAATCAGAACAACATCCGGCACTGGTTCAAGCCAGACAGCTGGTTCAAGACTGGTCGGGTTTGCTGGAAAATCAAGCCTATCAGGAGGCCCGCGATCGCTGGTTGGCGGTTCGCCAAGATCTATGGTCTAACTTTCCGGTTGACCGAGCGTTTGCCCAGCCAGAAATCCGGGCCATGTGGCTTGATCGCGGCAGTATTGTGCGGGCTGGATCGCGTGAAGGCTTAGTAGAGGTCTTTGACCGGATGCAGTTGGCCGGCATCAACACGGTGTTTCTGGAAACGGTCAATTCCAGCTATCCCATCTATCCTAGTCGCGTTGCTCCGACCCAAAATCCCCTAACGCGCCGTTGGGATGCACTGGAAGCCGCAGTAGAACTCGCCCATGAACGGGGTATGGAACTGCACGCCTGGATATGGGTATTCGCTGCTGGCAATCAGCGTCATAATGCGGTTCTTAACCTGCCGAACGGATATCTTGGCCCGGTGCTCAATGCGCATCCCGACTGGGCCGCGTATGACCAGCAAGGCAGCAATATTCCACGGGGTCAAACCAAGCCTTTCTTTGACCCTGCTAACCCTGAGGTCCGCACCTATCTTCTGGAGTTGGTGGATGAAATTATCAGCAACTACGATGTTGACGGACTGCAGTTGGACTATATTCGCTACCCGTTCCAGGATCCAGGGGCAGAGCGGACTTACGGCTATGGGCTCGCGGCACGACGACAGTTCTATCGTCTGACGGGCGTTGATCCGGTGCAGCTCACGCCGCAGGTCGATCCATGGCTGTCGTCGTCTGAGCGCGCTGAACAACAGGCACTATGGAATCTTTGGACTGAATTTCGGATTGAAAAAGTTTCCAGCTTTGTTGAGGAAACCTCTCAACTGGTGCGCCGCAAACGTCCCGATATCGTGTTATCGACAGCGGTATTTCCCATTCTGGAGCATGAACGTCTGCAAAAAATCCAGCAAGATTGGAACCATTGGGCAGAGGAAGGCTGGGTAGATTGGATTGTCCTCATGAGCTATGCTCGCGATGCTAATCGATTCGAGCAGCTGATTGAGCCTTGGGTTGTGGGTAAAAGCTACCAATCGACGCTGGTGATTCCTAGTATTCGATTGCTTGATTTATCTGTGCCTGCCATGATTGATCAAATGCAGGCGCTACGTGACTTGCCGACTCCTGGTTATGCGTTATTTGCGACCGATAATTTGAATAACCCCATCCAGACGGTGCTCAATCAAACGCAGCGAAGTGAGGAGCAGTGGATTCCCCAGCAGGCTCCCTACAAAACGGCTGCCAAGCGCTTCCAGGGACTGCAGCGTGAGTGGAATTGGCTGCTGATTAACGGTCAAATGGTGATTCAGCCTCGATTGGCTGAGTCGTGGATTGCGCAGATTAATGACCTAGGCAATCGCCTCAATCAGATCGCAGACACCAGAGATGCCAACGAATTGGAAGGGATACAGTCACAAATTCAAGCCTTAAAACGCGACTTAGGAGCCGGGGTCAGGTTAGAAACGGCCTCGACCCGCGAATATCGTCTGCAGGCTTGGGAAAATCGTCTTGAGTCGATCAGCCGATTTTTAACCTATGGTTTGGGTCGTAACGGCTGAACTGAGGCGTGGCATAGAAAACCGAGCTTAGGAGCGGGGAGGCAGAGGGAGCGGGGAAGACAGAAATACGGGGTCTGTAGCGCCCAAAATTTTAACCCTGCGATATCTTGGTGGCTTAGTCGAACAGGCTGAATCCTACCCAAAGGGATTCTTAAGTCTCGCATTCGTCAAAATTGGCGTATGCCAGAATCGACCCATCACAGCGGTTTGCAAGGCTCGTAGAGTCTATTTCAACCATGGCATCTTCATCTTCGTCGGTAGTCTTTTGCTTGGCCCTTGTTTTAGCTGTTGGAACAGTGGGTTGTCGTGGGCGACAGGCAAACACTCAGCCCGAAACAGATTCTCTCGTTGCCGAATCCAATCGCTCAGAACAAGGAGGGGATTTATCCCAATCCTCACCCGATTCCTCCGAGTCATCTTCGGATGTTTTCTCCTCCCAGCCGTTTCTCTCCTCCAGTGGAGACGCTCCAGCAACCGGTGATCGCCCTGCTGAAAACCAGCGACCCGCTGCCACAAATGTGCCAGCGGGCGATCGCCCCTCGGTTGCCAGTGGTCTTCCCCAGCGCGATGCCTCGGCGACAGCGATAGCGGGCGATGCAATCGATCCCCCCCAACCTGCTGTCCTCATCGCACAACAGCCCGATGCTCAAATCAACTTGCGATCGCAACCCACAACCCAATCGGGTGAGCAGGGTTATGGGCTAGTTGGCGATGCCGTTCAGCTTTTGCAGTCTGCCAATGGTGATGGTGGCTACACCTGGTATTACGTTCGGTTTAACAGCTCCGGCACGGAGGGTTGGATTCGCGGTGATTTCATTAATACCGAGAACGCTGGAGGGCCAGCCACCGCAGCCGTAGTCGGTACGCCGCCAGCGACCGCAGCGGCAAAAGCCGAAGATTCTCTCGGCGAAGCATTGGATGCCATCTGTGGCGGTCCCGAAAATCTGAATACTTACTACCAAACGCAGACCTACAATGTTTACATCTGTGACTCACCCAATGGCCTGATTTACGTAGGCAATGAACACGGCACAAGCAGTACCGTTGTTTCTCAAGACGTGACGCCGACGGCAACCGGATTCGTAGCTCGTAGCGGTGACTATACCTACGCTATCGATGAGACTGCCCTCGAAGTCTCTTTAGAGAGTCAGTCTGAACCGCTGCTACAAGAAGCAGTGGAATCCGCTCAACGCTATCAGAGATGATGCCATGACCCACTCTGCCCTCGAACGTCAGACAACACTCCCAGGCGGGGCGTTGAGAGGGGTTCACCACATTGCCCTAAATGTAAAAGATATGGCAGCCTCCAAGCAGTTCTATGGCAGCGTGCTAGGGCTGCACGAGCTACAAGGAGCGGAGGTGCCTGAGACACTGAAGACGCTCGTGGCTGAAGGAAAAGTCGCCAACTTTCGGACACCGGATGGCACCATCCTGGATCTGTTTGGTGAACCTGACCTGTCGCCTCCCCATAGCGATCCGACGCAGCAATTTACCCGCGCCAATCATCTTGCGTTTGACATTGCCCCTGAGTTGTTTGACCAAGCTGTAGCGATGCTGAAGCAGCAGCATGTCAGAATTGATCACGGTCCTGTTACGCGTCCAACCGGGCGTGGCATTTACTTTTACGATCCCGACGGTTTCCTGCTGGAAATCCGCTGCGACCCGGAATAGCCTATGAACATCTATGAACGTCTCAGTCAGACTCAGCGTGAGCGTGTGAGTGATGATGGAGCGACCGTTTCCCTTCTGAGTGGTTGTCAGTCCGTCCATCGGCTGTTGTTTATCGTCTGGCCTCAACTTGGCGACTTTGACAGCCTGGAATATGCCTGGTGGCTACGACGTGAACAGGCACAGCTGCAAGCTGCCGACATCACAGTACGGGCTATTGGGGTTGGCGATCGCGCATCGGGTCAGCAATTCTGTCGCTACACAGGGTTTCCTGCGGCACATCTATTCGTCGATCCAACGGCTGCCATTCATCAAGAACTGGGCCTCTACTCAGGACTGACGCTGAAAATACCGGGTCTTTCTTCAGGACAACGGGCATGGGTGAATTTAATGCTGATGTGTGCCGGACTCGGCAGCCCTGGCACCCTGGCTGAAGTCTTGCGGGGATATACAGGCGATCGCACCGCACCCCAGCTAATTGGCGATGAGGAAATTGTTAAAGACACCCCCCTGCCTCCCCTCCGAGGCTCATTCTTTCAGTGGGCTGGCGGCAAAGGGTTTCAACGTCCGTTCGAACTCGCGACCCTGCGCCTGCAAAATATGACCGAAGTGCTCAGCAAATGGAACACCTACGTTCCCGATGCTAGCTACATGACCCAGCGCGGCGGCACATTCCTCTTCGACCCTACTGGCACCCTCCTTTACGAACACCGCGATCGCGGCATCCTAGGCTTTGCCGAAAACATGAGCAATCCCCTCTCTTTTCTCTTTGAAGAAATGCCTGCCGCTCAACCACAATCTCCCTCAATCGCTGGCAAAGAGGCTTACTTCCCCCTTTCCCACCCCCCCCCCTCCCTTTCCCTCTCTCTCCTTCTCCATCTCCTCTTCCTCTTTCCCTCAGATAAAGGAAATGACCGACGCCCCTCCCAATTCTTTTCATGCCCTAACGGCAGAAGACTGGCGTGCCTGGTTAGCAGACAACCATCAAACAGCTGAGAACATCTGGCTGATCACCTACAAGAAAGCCACCGGTCAACCCACCTTTAGCTATGACACTGCCGTGGAAGAAGCTCTCTGCTTCGGCTGGATCGACAGTTTGCCGCGTAAGTTGGATGATGCCCGTAAGATGCTTTACTTTGCCCCGCGCAAATCTGGTAGCGGTTGGTCGCGGCCTAACAAAGAGCGAGTAGAGCGTATGATTGCAGCCGGGAAAATGACTCTAGCTGGCTTAGCAAAAGTGCAAGCGGCCAAAGCAGACGGTTCCTGGGAGCGTTTGGATGCTATTGAAAACCTCGTCTTACCTGAGGATTTGGCCGCAGCCTTGGTTGCACAATCCCCAGCAGTCCAGCACTGGGAGGCATTTCCCCGTTCTGTAAAACGCGGCATTCTAGAATGGATTGCCAGCGCCAAGCGATCGACCACGCGCCTTAAGCGTATTCAGGAGACAGCTGAACTGGCACAGCGGAATGAGCGAGCCAATCAGTGGCAGGGAAGGAAGCGATAAATCCTAGAGAGCGCCTGTTACGGAAAGTACCGCCGCTACCGTTCGTGGTTAAATTGGCTTACGGCATTGGGGAACTAGGGGCAGCTGTGCCGGCGAGTCTCGCAGCGTTTTTCATCCTGTATTTTCTGACATCGGTCGCAGGACTGAGCCCAGCGTTGGTAGGAAGGCTCTTGCTGCTGGGTCGAGTGTGGGATGCGATCAACGATCCCCTAGTAGGATGGCTTAGCGATCGCACACGGTCCCCACTGGGTCGCCGTTTTCCCTGGATGTTGATCGGCGTGATCCCGCTGGCGATCTGCTCTGCACTGATATGGAGCGTCCCGCCTATTGAAAATCAACCGGTGCGTTTGCTCTACTACGGGATTCTCTTTTTCTTTACATATGCGGCATTTACTGCGGTCCAGCTACCCTACACCGCTCTGTCTGCCGAACTCTCGGAAGACTATGACGAACGGACAGGACTCATCGGCATCAAATCAGCTTTCAGCATAGGGGGCAGTATCTTAGGACTGCTCATGGCGCAGGTGATTTTTAGCAGGATTGTTGACCCCAAGCAACAATACCGCGTCTTAGGGTATGCAGCGGCGAGTCTTGCCATCGTCACTATTGGCATCTGTGTTGTGGGCACGTATCGACGGTACCAGCAATTGCAAGGGCGACGCCTGAGCGTAAGGTTGCAAGCTGCTGCGCCTGATTTTATGCCGGCGATAGGCAGCGTCTTCAAAAATCTTGCCTTCCGCCAAGTATTAGGTCTCTATTTCTGCAGCTGGATAGGACTTCAACTCACAGCTGCCATGCTGCCCTACTTTGTCGATGCCTGGATGAGACTACCAGAAACACACTTTGCTCAGATGGCTTTGACCGTACAAGGGACCGCGATCGCCACGATTCCGGCCTGGGAATACATTACCCAACGGAGCGATAAACGGACAGTGGTTTTGCTGGGAGGGGCGATCGCACTCTTGGCACTAGCAGGCTTGATAACAGTACAACCAGGACAAGTCTTGTGGATGTATATGCTCGGGGTTGTCATTGGTAGTGGCATTGCAACACTGTATGTAGCTCCGTTTGCCATGCTGCCTGATGTCATTGATTGGGATGAATTGCAGACAGGGTGTCGCCGCGAGGGACTGTACTTTAGCGCGGTTGTATTTTTGCAAAAACTAGGGCTCGCGGTGGCCCTGTTTGTCGTCGGACAGCTGCTCGATCAGAGTGGGTTCGTGATTGAGGCACCTGCGCAACCAGTGCCAACGCTCTGGACGATTCGCTGCCTAATTGGCCCTGTTCCTGCTGTACTGTTGCTGATTGGCCTCTGGTTTGCCTACCAATATCCTCTCACTCGCGAACGACACCAGCAAATTCTGAACGCCTTAGCATCTGACCGGATGCGAAGAACAGATTGCTAAAAGTTCCCACAAAACGTGAGCTAGCAAGAAGATTCCGTAAAGAAATTGTCCGGATAGGGATGGAGATGTGAAGAAAGCGTAAACGGGACTCTTATTAAACCAAGGCAGAGTTCGTCGCTTCAAGGTCACCGTGCAGTGTTTCAGGGATAAGGTTATGCAATTAGCATCGTTGTTTGTCGGTTCTGCAATCGCGCTTACTGTTTCCGCTCAGCCTACGTTTGCGGCTTTTCTAGCACCGGGAGAAGTGGTTACCTGGCAGCATTACAACGGCGGCATCGTCCATGTGGATGGTGAGCCGATTCCATTTGGGGGCTCATTTGAACTGGGCATTGGCAACACCCTCGCAATTGGTGCAGGCTATACCGAACTTTCCATCATTGACCTGCCAAATTCAGAGGCTATCGAATTCGATATTGAGCTGCTAGCCAATGATTCTCACAGTGCGATCGCGGGACCTAATGATTTCCACCTCTCAATCGATGCGGGCGAAGGCATTTCTACCCAAGCGGCATTAGGCAATGATGATTTCACCAGTGTTGTGTACGGCCACCGTGAAGGGTTTGCTCGGGTCATTGTTACCCCTGCCACTGAACCAGTACCCGAACCCGCAACAATCCTGGGATCATTGGTTGCTCTGGGGGTGGGTGTTGTATTGAAGCGCCAAAGTCGTTGAACGGTGATCTTGCTAATACTTACGCCTAAACTGGCAAAGTACAAAGCAACACGTAGTCCCGATATCGGGACTGCAAGCCCTCTACTTGGTGAGCTTTAAGGGGGTTTCTGACAAAGAAATTGCAGGATTCATAGTTTGGGTTGAACGGCATGTTACCGAAGCTTTGCCGTTGGCGTTGGCGTGGCCTGTCTGTAAGACATCGCTTTCGCGTAGGGAATAGGAAATGAACTCACGAAACCGATAGTCTGCAGGTATTGGGGTTCGTTCCTTGATGCCAATCGACGGCGGGATATTCATTTTAAGCAATCACCTATCGGATGGAAACTGAGAATTTGTCCTGAAAACAAATGACATCTCTGTAAATTTGAAGAATCTAAAGTGTCTGATTTTCGACGCGTCAACGTCTGAGTACAATCTTTATAAGGATTTGTGCTCCATTACGGTTGTTAAGAACTACGTAATGGAGCTAGTGCTAAGTGAGTATGGGCTATGTTTTGCCTAAGGCATGTAGGATAGTACTTGAAACCTCATTTCATCCCTGAGTATTGATACGAATCAAGCGATGACTGCTAAGGAACCAATTTTTAAGGGCCTTGCACAGGATATTGCCAATTCGCTTCAGCATTGGAGCGGATTACTCACTTCGACTACTATTTTCTCTGTGCAGTTGATATTTACGGGTTCTGTTGATGCAAATCATCTTCCACCGATAGAAAGTCCATCCGATGGCGAGCCCCACAATGTTCTTGTTATTCATTCCTATCACCCTGAACATCCTTGGACTCATCAAGAAAAAATTGGAATTGATGCAGCCTTTGAAGAGAGCGATCATAATATTGCCGTCTATCATGAGTTTCTAGACAGTAAACGTTATCCTAAACTTCGACATCAAAAAGTATTTTTGGATCATTTGCTTACGAAATACGAAGATACGCCTTTTGACGTATTAATGATTACAGATGATCCAGGTTTAGACCTTGTTCTCGAAACTCATGAAGCCTATTTTTCAAGGCTTCCTGTAGTGTTTATGGGGGTCAACGAGGC
>JBCBJE010000102.1:0-10201 GCA_038523735.1 Cyanobacteria bacterium J06626_18
AGCGGCTATCGCTATTACCGCATCGAGCAGCTATCACGTTTGCATCAAATCCTGCACTGACTCAGCGATAGGGCATCGTTAAGCAACTGGCCAATTTGCTCGAGTGATAACCCCATCGCCTTGAGAGCTAGGATGCGATGCAAACGTGATAGCTGCTCGATGCGGTAATAGCGATAGCCGCTATCGGCATCCACTTGGGCTGGCTTAAGCAAGTCCCGTTGGTCATACAGCCTTAAGGCTTTGATTGAAACCTGCCCTAGACGTGAAAAGGCACTGATTTTATAGAGAGTCATACCGCTAGAAAACTACTGACAATCTGAGTACACACCCTGACCCAAGGACAGAGTCAAGAGGGATGTATTTTGCCTGTTTTGCTTGAGGGGGAAGGGAAAAGGCAAAAGAAAAACCCCGGCGCTATATGCAACCGAGGTTCAGGTTTGTTGTCTGTTCTAGGAGGAGATGCACAGTTGGGAGAGACAGATTTGGGCGCAGTCAAGCGCTCCTGATTGATGGCAAAACCTGCCACTGAGAATGTTGTCTTTCGATTTACCTACACAGCGGAGCGATTAGGCAGTACCCACAGCACTGCAGGGCAAATCAGAACGGTTGAAAGGGAAAGGACGAAACAAATCCACAGTCCCTGTACTTGTTCAGGCGTCATGAGAGCGAGTCTCCAACTTGTGTCGTGTGTTGTTTATGGAAACAGCTCTTTGCAGCCCTATTCCTGCTCAGGAAATGTGTTCTTTATCTTTTGTGAGGTTGATATAGATCACAATCACAAGGGTGGATAGTTATTGGTGGTTGGTCTGTTCTGGCTTATGGTCCATGCAAATACGGCGCCACCCCACGAGGACTGAGCAGGGCGGCGCAGCGTTGGGCAAACAGAGTTTTGAGTGGCAGTGATCGCGTAGCAGCTGGAATGGTGGGAATTGGGTAGGCGTCACTGCGGCGAAAGTAGTCGCGTAGGTAAGAGAAGCGTCCGGCGTAGATAGCCCAGTGTTTGGCCAGGTCAGGGAACTGCTGCAGGGTAGCGCGACGCAATCGCCGAAAGGTGGTCTGATTAATTGTATGGGCCTGAAAAAGCGCAGCGTGCTCGGTATAGAATTCGTCGGCATTGGGACGGAGGGTACCAGCGGGGGGATGTGTCAGGATGACATCGAAGCCGCCACGCTGTTCCAAAATACTGCTGAAAAAGAACCCCCAATGAAAGGGCTGTAGGGCTTCAATATCGGCAGGGGTGAGGAACCGTTTGCGAGTACGACCGGAGGGGTAGGATTCGCGGACTTGGATGCCGAGCTGCTGGCTGAGGTTTGCTAGTAGCAGGCGGTTGAGTCTTTGCTGAGCAGCCTGATTAACTTCATCAATGCGATCTCGCAAGAAGTCTGTCTGTACATATTCGGGGATATTGCCGACTTCGGCCATGGCCTTGGTTTGAACACGGTAATGCTCAACGCGAATCTGTTTTTCGGCCAGGGTGTCACGATAGTTGGCAGCGGTCAGCGGTTGGAGCAAATCTCCCTGTAGTACGGTTTCGGAAGGAGGTTGCTGACGAGGGCGTTTGGCAATGATCTTGTCGAAGCGCTCTTCATCAACACGGATAAAGCCAACGAGGGCATTCCCGGCTGTGATGTTGAAGTCTAGATCTGGTAGGGTTGCAAGGTCATAGGTGGTCGTAGCGGTGGCGAGCAGAGCTAACCATAGCTGCATTTGGGTAATTTCTACTGCCTCCGGACGGATGTCGACGCCGTAAAGGTTCTGGGTGAGTATGCGGCTTGCCAGCGTCCAGGCAATATTGGATTTGGTTCCTTGCAGCGATCGCACCCAGTCTTGCAATTTAGTATTGGGCGATTGCTCAGCATAGTTCCGACAGGCATGATATATCTGCTGCAGCCGCTCCAGTGCTAGCAGCAACAGCCGACCCGAGCCACAGGCGAGGTCAAGAATTGTCACCTCAGGCAGAACAGTCTCCGCCATTAGGTGACAGGTATCGTCATCCAGGCTCGCCAGCAAGTCTTCAAGCGATACTTCACTAGTTTCCTGATGCGTCTTCAGAGACTTGAGAACATAGGCATCCACAGTCTGCTGGCCAATCTTCTGCAAAGCCGTGGAGGAAGATACGATCGCTTTGCCGGTTCTTCCCGTGGCGATATATTCAAATGCGCCGGCGATCGTGGCGCGAGTAATGATATGCGGGTCTTCAATAACCTCAAACGTACGCTGCCAATTTTGCTCAGCCAGCCAGCCTAAAAAGAGTTCAAACGGTTCATCGGGCAGATCAATGGAGGGGTACTGTTGCTCTAAAGGATGAGGTTGAAATAGTCGGCTACCTAGGTAAGGTAGAGTGCCCAGCTTGGCCTGTAGTGGTAAGGGACGCTCGATTTCTGGAAATCCTAATCCCTGATGGCAGAGGGGAACCAAACAGGTTCGGTAAAAGCTGTCAGGCTGCTCTATCTGGCAATGGCCCAACTGAGTGTGGAGATACCAGCGATCGCCCTGACCCAAAAGTCCTGCTGCTTGGAGATCGTAAACCAGCAGCAGACGGTTAATCAGCACTTGGGCGTACCAGCAACGTGTAGACAGAGGCTCGATTCCTGACATAGCCTCTGCGAAAGCCTCGGTATGGTCGCGCAGGCTTTGGGCAAGGGTTCGGCAGGCATCCTCAAACGCCACGGATCAACTACTGCTGTGCGTGCTGCTTTTCTTGGGCGGCCATAGCATAGTCACGAAACCGATTCATGTCAGCCTGTATGGTAGATTCCACAATTCTTCCCAGGAACAGGTTATCCATCAACTTACCTAAAAAGCTGGGAATCGAGTAAGCCACTGTCAGCTTAACGGTGCTGCTGCCTTTGTGATCGTAGAAGCGAATGCCACCCCGATTGGGTAAACCGTCGACTGATTCCCACTGGATGATTTGATGTTCCACTAGTTTAGTGATGCGGGATAGCCAGGTAAACTCCAAGCCCCCCGTAGCAAGCTTCCAGCGGGATAGTTCCGGATTCTCTTCCAAAATACGAACCGAATCAATCCATTTCATCCAGCGAGGCATCTGCTCTAAATCAGACCACAGGCTCCAGACAAATTCAATGGGCGCATCCACTTCGACAAACACGCTGTGCTCCAACCAGTCAGCCATTCCCTATCTCATGCGCTCCAAAATCGCCTGCGCGGCCTGCTTCCCTGAAAGGGTCGCCCCCTCCATACTATCGATGTAGTCCTGTTGCGTATAGCTACCGGCCAAAAAGAAGTTGCCGACCGGCGTCACCTGATTGGGGCGATAAGGGTCCATACCTGGCGCTTCTCGATATAAGGACTGCGCTAGCTTGACGACGCTATACCAGGTCATGTTCAGTTCCCGTGAAGAGGGGAAGAGGTCGTGAACCTGTTTGAGAACGTGCTGGGCGATCGCTTCGTTGCTCTCTTTAATAAACGGATCGCCCGGTGTCAGCACTAGCTGCATCAGCGATCCTTGCCCTTCGCGGTAATAATCGGTTGGACTAGTCAAGGCCATATCCGCAAAGCAAGAGAAGTCGGCATCTGGTGTATATAGCAAGTTATCGATCCCTGCCGTTTGCTGCACCTGTTTGCTGGCTTCAGCATCCTGCAGTTCGGTCACCCAGCCATCAAACCGGAGCTGCACCGTGGCAACCGGCACGGCATCCAGCTTGTAGATGTTGTCAAATTCCGGCCAGCGTCGCCAGGCTTCTGGCAGCAGGCGCTTGATGCCGGGTACGTCACAAGCCGCAACGTAGGCATCAGCCGTCACAGTTTCAGTCGCATCTTCGTTGGCGATCGCCAATCCCGCCACTTGAGTGGCGTTGCCTGTATCTTCGAACAGAACCTGCCGGACCCCCCGCCGCAGATGAATCTTCGCGCCCCGCTCCTCTAGATAGCGCACGATGGGCTTGTGGAGAAACTCGTCAGGCGACCCTTCCAGCATCCGCAGCACGGAGGCTTCACTCTTGGCAGCAAAGAACATGAAGATGGTCAGCATACAGCGGGCCGAGATGTTCTCAGTGTCGATAAAGCCCAGCGCATAGGCGATCGGGTTCCACATACGCTTGAGGCTACCGTTCGAGCCACCGTGCTGGCGGAACCAATCGGCAAAGCTAATGTGATCCAGCTCCCGGATGGTTTTCATCGCGCCCTTAAAGTCCACTAGACCGCGCACAATAGGGCTGGTACCGAGAGCGATCGCGTTCATCGCCTTATCGGCGACCGAAAGCTGCGACGTGGTGAAGAACGCCTTCAGTCCGTTAAAGGGAGCCCCGGTAATAAAGCGAAAATCCAGCTCTCCGGTCACCCCGCCCCGATTTACAAAGGTGTGGGTATGCTGCTTCAGTCGCAAATGTTTGAAGGCATCCACCTTCTTCATCAGCTCAAACAGGTTGTAGTAGCAGCCAAAGAAGACATGTAGACCCATTTCTAGATGGTTGCCGTCCTTATCAACCCAGCTACCCACTTTGCCCCCTACGAAGGGCCGTGTCTCAAAAATCTCGACTTCGTGACCGGCATCGGCAAGACCAACCGCTGTCGATAAACCTGCCAGCCCGGCTCCAACAATCGCAACCCGCATTCGTTGTGAACTGTCCTACTCAATGGTGACTTTACGTATTTTAATGGTCTGCGGCTTCGTGTGGGCAAACGATAGGATCGGAACGAGTGCTATTCAGCTAATTTATCCGCATGTCCTCAGAATCCGATCGCCACGATATCCAAACAGAGGCTCAGTCTAACTTGTATAGTCTCTTCTCCCAATCACCGCTGAGCAAGCTTGATTTTGAACCTGCAAGTGTTCAATCTCCCATTCGAGATGTTGAACTGTGAGCGGAGTGAAGATGAGCCAGTCAGCCGTAGAGCAAATTCGTTGGACTGTGGCCGACCTAGAGCTGCTGCCAGATACTGACAACCGCTATGAAATCATTGACGGTGAACTCTTCATGACCCGAGCCCCGCAATGGAATCATCAAAAGGTTGCAAACAATATTTGCACAGCCCTGAATAACTGGTCTGAAACCTCCTCTTTGGGAGAAGCGACAACTGCACCAGGAATTGTTTTTCCGAAGTTGACAACGTGATTCCTGACGTCGTTTGGGCTAGCTACGAACGCCTGGAAATGTTGCTCGATGAAGCGGAACATTTGACCGGAGCCCCTGAATTGGTGGTGGAAGTGCTGTCTCCCGGCGAGAAAAATGAGCGACGCGACCGGGAAGTTAAGCTTAAGCTATACTCCTCTCAGGGCGTTCTGGAGTACTGGATTGCTAATCGCCGCTTACAGCAGGTTCAGATTTATCGAAGACAACAGGGTCGCTTGAAGCTGGTCGGTACAGTGCTAGCGGAGGATGCAATCACTGCGCCGATACTGCTGGGATTTTCCTGTCCCGTAGCCCGGTTCTTTCGGTAATATAACCGTTGTCCAAAAATCTGCCTTATCGAAGCCTAACCGGCAGAGTGACGATTTCTCGTTTGCTATGCCACATAACAATATGACAGTTTGCTCAAGCTACAGTTCTGGCAGTCTAAGAACGATTCCTGCAGCTAACCAGTAATAGACATTCACAGGAGCAACATCCAGCGGATAGTAATAAGGGAAATAACTAAACAAAACAATAAAGAGCCAGAGCGTTAAAGCACACTGCCGTAACTGGGATAAATTCACTCGGCGATAAGCCTGAAATCCGGTAACGATCAACGTGGTATAGAGCGCCAATATTGCCGCTAAACCTGGGATACCTACCTCATAAAGTAGTTTGGATGGGAAAGAAGCGAGCGCTATTAGTCGCACGACCTAGTCCCTGCCCGAACCAAACATTTGCCCGTTGTAGTGCCCAGCTAAATTGCTGCGATAAAAATTTGATCGGAGGCGATGCCTGCCAGCTACTGACAATGTTGATATACCTGTCGCTAAATAAGGCAATGAAAACAGCGAGTCCAGCCCCCAAAAATAGCAGTCGCCTCCAATTTGTCATCTGCCCTGTACTCAGCAGCAAAATTATGACCGAGAGTGGTATAAGCAAAGGAGCGAATCGTGCACCAGAAATTTCGGCATTAATCCAAGCAAGCGTAATACTGACTCAAGCAGCCCACCGCCAATAGCGATCGCGATCATTGAGAGCCGTGGCAAAACAAAAGAAAACGCTTGATATTAGAAACCAGTCCCATTGAGAAGGGCTAGCAAACGTCCCAGGTAAACGAATCAAGTTAGCCGCTTGATTGTAGAGAAAGCTTCCACCGACCAAACAGGCAGACTGCATCGATGCTTGAAAAAGTGCTCCATTAGGCTCATCAACGCCACAAACACCCATGCTGAGAAGAGCATATTGGGCTATGCCTAAAATGCAGCATATCGAGGCGAGCGCGACCTGCAATCGGAGCAATCGTGTAAGGTCTTGGCAATCGCGAAGCCAATAATAAATACAAGGAAAGATAAATAGATATCCCAACAGTACCTTTAGTCCCCAAAGCCCCATGAGGAGTGGTTGTTCTGCTTCAGCATTGAGAGCTTGAGGGATGTTTGCACCGATAAAGGTAATGAGCGCAGCTAGCAGGGCAATTCCTATTGGTATCTTGAGCGATCGCGGCACAATAAAAGCGCGGCGAGTTTGCCAGCACTCAACCAGCGTGATTACTAAAACGACACCATAAACAAAATCAACGATTAGACGCATCCCCAGCCAACTATTCAACCGAAAAGCTAGGGTGCCTACAAACGGAATGCTGACAATAAAGGCGATAAAGAAAACTCGCCGGATAATATCTATAAAAGCCCAGTTCATAGGGGCGCTATACCTAAGTGCGCTGCAGCATTACGATACCTAACTTACAGTTTCACCCACCAATAGTAGGACGAAGGTTGGGGCGGACGAAGTATTGACAGGGCTTTTCCGGTTGTCTCTTTTACCTTCTACTCGCCACTGTCCCACTCCTCACCCATCGGGAACCTGATATCAAAATTTTGGGTCAATTGCGATAGATAAGGGGCTGCGCTGCCGAGAGCGATCGCTTTTGGATTTGTGCTTCAGCACTCCATCGAGAAATCCCGTTTTGCTTGGGAATTCTCGAAATTTTGCTGTGCTTTGCCCTATTTGAACCACATCCGATTAGGAAGCTGGGGTTTTTCCTCGGGCTAAAGTCGGGGAGCTGGATGTGGCCAGAGTATATACACATCGTATTCACACGTGAGAAACCATTATGGGTCAAATTTTGTATCGCTTGTTGTTGCGAGCAACGCCCTTCACCACACTGATTGTGGTGGTATCGCCTTTGTTGACACCGTCAGTCACTTCCATGCTGTTGCCTGAGGCTGCGATCGCCACCCAGGAGACTCAAACGACAGTCAATGCCACCTCAACTGATACCGAACTGGCAGAGCTACCTGAAAACCAGTCCAAGGACGACGATGACGACGGTAGCAGTGACGATGACGACGATGATGATGATGGCGAGGAGGTTGAGGAGCGTAGCACTACGACAACGACAACCGTCAGACAGGTTTCCTACACGGATGTCACCACTGAATACTGGGCTAACAGTTTTATCTATCGGCTAGCCAGTATCAATGTGGTGGAGGGATTTCCAAACGGTGAATTTTTACCGGATGCTTACCTCACTAAGGCTCACTATGCCTCAATTGTGACCCGGGCATTTAACCAAAGCGCAGTTCGGGAAGCGGTCACCATTCGCAACGTGTCGCAGTATTACTGGGCTTATGAGGCCCTGCAGCAAGCCTACGCGACTGGATTTATTGACCTCACCCCCGACAATACCTTTGACCCAGAATCCAACATGACCAAGCTGGAACTCCTGGTTCTGCTAGGTCGAGCGTTGGGCTATACCGAAGTTACTTCAGAAGTTTCGATTGATGAGCTGCTGAGTGTCTTTACCGATGCCGATACGATTCCCAGCGAGTATCGGGTGATCATCGCGTCACTGGTAGAAAAGGGCATCATTGTTAACTATCCCACTGTTACTAGGCTCAACCTATTTGAATTGGTGACTCGGGCCGAAGCTACTTCCTATGTCTACCAGGCAATGGTTAGCAAAAATCTGGTAGAGAAGTTCTATTCGCAGTACATCGTGGATGTGTTCGGCGTTTTCCAAGAAACGGAGCGGACAACAACTGTAGAAACGACTGTGGAAACAGATCGAGAGACTTCCACAGAGCGACCTAGCGGCGGTGATGATGACGATGATGACGGTGGTGGTGACGATGACGATGATGATGAGGGCGATTAACGTCATCTAGTCGCGAAGTTTCCCGAGTGGAGCGATCGCACCCTGTAAGGTCTGAAGATGCGCAATTGCTTGACATCACGAATGAATTCCTCCTGTGGCGCTCTCCACGTGAGAGCGCTTTTTGTTAGGGCAGGTTGGGGTGTAAGGCTTTGCACCCCCGACGCAAATTTCGGTTTATGAGGAAGTGACGGCAGATTCGCGGGGACGAGCGAAAATCATGCGCCCAGCCGAAGTTTGCAGCGAACCCGTGACCACCACACCAATTTCATTACCAATGTATTCACGGCCTTCTTCCACGACAACCATCGTGCCGTCGTTGAGGTAACCAACACCTTGCTGAGGCTCTTTGCCTTCTTTGAGAATTTTCAGGTCCATGCCATCCCCAGGCAAGAAGCTGGGTCGAATCGCCTGCGACAGATCGTTGATGTTCAAGACTTCAACTTCTTGAAAACTGGCGACTTTATTGAGGTTGTAGTCGTTGGTCAGCAACATGGCGTTGAGTTCCTGGGCCAACTTCACCAATTTGGCGTCGACTGTCGGGATATCCTCATAGTCAATCGAACTGATGACCACACGACTGGGATAAGCTTCGCGGATGCGATTGAGAATATCAAGACCTCGTCTTCCCCGGATCCGCTTTTGCTCATTGGACGCATCGGCTACCTGCTGCAGCTCTTGCAAGACAAATTGAGGCACCAGCACCTGCCCTTCCAGAAAATTGGTCTGTAGTAATCCCTCAATTCGCCCGTCAATGATGCAGCTGGTATCCAGCAGCTTGGTTTTAGCAGGCTTCAGAGTGCCCTCGGCAACTAGTGTGGACTCCAAACTACCCGGACTTACGAGTCGTAGCAGCGATCGCCCGTGCGTATCGGCCAGGTTCATTCCCGAGACCGCAAACAGAATGCTGCCCATCACTGCTGTTAGGGGTTTGATGAAGCCAAACTCACTGGGAATCGGCAGCAAAAATAAAGGCGCCAGCATCAGGTTGGCAATCAGCAGGCCAACCACCAAACCCGCAGCTCGACTCAGCAGCCGATCCGGGGGGAGCTCTCTGATTTGCCGCTCCAGACGACGGTAGCTGGTCTGCACCACCAGCCCAATCCCCGACCCAATGAGCGCTCCAAACCCAGCCGTGACGGAACTGAGTCCCTCCAGGCTGCTGACTTGCTGCAAAGTATCAGCCGGCAACAGATCAGGTGCATAGAAACCAATGCCCGCGCCAGCAAAAACGAATGAAAGTACTATCAGTGCATCTAGCATGATGGCTAGCCACGTAGGCTGAGATTAAAGATATATAGTATCGATGAAACGGTACCAGAACCCCTACGGAAAACAACCTTGACGAATACACCCATAAGGGGCTCTGAGGATGTAATGAGGGCTGCATCCACCTTCACTGTGAACCCTAGCTATTCAGCCTTGTTTCCGATCCAATTCGATGCAAATTGTCATACTTGGTTGTTCGTTGTTTGTTGTTGGTCGGTAATCGGTAATCGGTAATCGGTAATCGGTAATCGGTAATCGGGTTTCCCACTACCCACTACCCCCACTACCCGATCACTCCCCTTTCCCCTTCCACTCTCCCTCTCCCCACCATGTCCACCCCCACATCTGCCTATATCCACATCCCCTTCTGCCGTCGGCGCTGTTTTTACTGTGACTTTCCGATCGCGGTGGCGGGCGATCGCGCGCGGGGAGAAACGTCGCCGCGGATGCAGTCCTATGTGGACATGGTTTGTCGGGAGATCCGGGCAACACCGGTTCTGGGAGCATCCCTAGAGACCGTCTTTTTTGGGGGCGGTACGCCATCGCTGCTGTCGGTAGCTCAGGTGGAACAAATTCTGACGGTGTTGACAGAACAATTTGGCATTGCGGATGGGGCGGAAGTATCGATGGAGATGGATCCTGGTACGTTCACAGCGGCAGGGCTGGTGGCGCTACAAGAGGCAGGGCTCAACCGGGTGAG
>JBCBJE010000103.1:0-10067 GCA_038523735.1 Cyanobacteria bacterium J06626_18
AAATTCCTTCTTTACAGGATGCGATCGCAGTTTACGAAACTATTGCATCCGCTGGAGGTAGCTTCTTGCCTACAAAGGTAGTGGGCATTGCCCTTAATACCTATAACCTAATGCTAGATGCAGCTAAGCAGGCTATTCAGATAGCCGAAGCGGAGACTCAGCTTCCTTGTACCGATGTGGTTCGATTCGGAGCAGAGCGTCTACTTGATGCCATATTAGAGGCTCCACTCCCTAAGATTCCAAATCCATAAGAAAAAGCCGACACAACATCTTACTTCTTGCGGAGGCGATAGGTGATGCGGCCTTTGCTGAGATCATAAGGAGTCAGTTCAACCTTGACGCGATCGCCTGGCAAGATCTTGATGTAGTTCCGGCGAATCTTTCCAGAGATATGGGCTAGTACATTGAACCCATTGTCTAAATCTACTCGGAACATCGCATTCGGAAGCGACTCGGTTACAGTCCCTTCCATCTCAATCAAATCTTGCTTAGACAAGCGAACACCTCCTAAGGGGTATGAGTTCCATACAATTAAACCTGCTGTAAGACAATCGCAGCCCGCAGATTACCCTTCCTTAGCCTAACAAAAATCAGCGTATCCTGACCGCAGGTCAAACCTGCACAACTTTCAGAAGCGCATCGGTTACTGATTCCATGGGCTTGTTACCATCCACAGAAACCAACTGTTGCCGCCCTCGATAAAAATCAATCAAAGGAGCTGTGCTTTCCCGGTAGACCTCTAAACGATGACGAATTGTCTCTTCGTTGTCATCAGGTCGATTTTGCTCCAAACCCCGCTGTACAAGCCGGACAACAATGACCTCGTCGGGTACATCCAAATTGACGACACACTCAAAGGGCTGACCGATCTCAACTAAAAGCTCATCCAGAAAATCAGCTTGCTCAAGGTTACGAGGAAATCCGTCTAGAACCCACCCTGTAGCAGCATCATCAACACCTAAACGCTCACGAATGAGGTCGTATATCAGGCTATCGGGAACCAATTCCCCTGCCTTCATGTAGCCCTCAGCTTTCTTGCCCAGAGTTGTTTGCCGCGCAACCGCTGATCGCAATATGTCACCAGTGGAGATATGAGGGACATTGCACAAGTGACAAAGCTTCTTGGCCTGAGTACCTTTACCTGCACCGGGTGGTCCTAAAAGGATAAGTCGAGTCACTATTGTTTCACCATTCCTTCGTAGCGCTGAGAGATTACATATGTTTGCACCTGCTTAGCAGTATCGATAGCAACGCCCACCACGATCAAGAAAGAAGTCGCTCCGAATCCACGGAAAGTCTGCACAGGGCTAAAGCTCTCAACAAGACTCGGAATAGTTGCAACCAACCCCAGAAAAATTGCGCCCAAAAACGTTAAACGATTTAAGACACCACCAATATAGTCACTAGTCGCTTTACCAGGGCGAATACCGGGAATACTAGCCCCCATTTTCTTCAGGTTTTTAGACATGTCTTCTGGATTAACTACCAAAGATGCATAGAAGTAGCTAAAGAACAGAATCAGTATTAGGTAGACAGCGATATACACCGGCGAGGTTGGGTTCAAGTAATTACTGACAGCCTGTGCAAACCCCTGGTTATTGATCACCTGCGCCAGCGTCAGAGGTAAAAACAGAACCGCTGAAGCAAAAATAATTGGCATGACCCCACCCTGGTTTAGACGCAGAGGCAAATAATTGCTCTGCTCTAAGTAAAGCCTCCGCCCTACCTGGCGGCGCGCTGAAATGATAGGGATACGACGTGCGCCTTCTTGAACAAAGACAATACCCACAATCATGGCCATGAATGCCAACAGCAGAATAATAATCCAACCAACGACGCGGCGATCGCCAGATTGAGCCTGATCGATGGTTTGGCCCACTGAACGAGGCAAGCTTGAAACGATGTTGAGGAAAATCAGCAAAGAGGCTCCATTGCCCAAACCACGTTCAGTAATTAGCTCCCCTACCCACATTACAAACATAGAGCCTGCCGTCAGGGCGACCACTGTTTGGAAGACAAAAAAGAAGCCAGGTGTTTCGGCATAGGGTGCAAGTAAAAATAGGGACAGAAGAGTACTTTGTAGTACGGCCCAGCCTAAAGCTACATAGCGAGTAACCTGTGAAATCTTGCGTCGCCCAGCCTCGCCCTCATTTTTCTGGAGGTCCTCAAGCGAGGGCAGCGCAGCTGTCAGAAGCTGCATGATAATAGAAGCGTTGATGAAAGGTAGGATGCCCAACGCAAAGATGCCCAGAGCAGATAAGCCGCCTCCTACAAAAATGTCGATGAAGCCAACAAAGCCGCCCAACGAACCACTTCTAATCGCTTGGGCAAAGGCAACTCTGTCAATTCCAGGTACTGGGATAAAGATACCCAACCGTACTAGAATCAGTAGTCCTAGCGTCACTAGTAGACGACTCCGTAAACCAGCTGCCTGAGCCATCTGCATAAATGTCTCTTGAGCGCTGGGGTTTTTGCCGCGGCTAACAACCATATTTCAAAACACCTCTACACTGCTGCTGGGAAGCAGATAGGCTCCACTAAACGAAACAATCTATCTGTCGTAAACAAGGTTTTATCCAGTCGGACAACCTCTAAGCGAGGACCTCACAGGTACCGCCTGCCGCTTCTATCTTCTCACGAGCAGACTTCGTAAATGCAGCAGCTTTAACCGTTAAAGCAACTGATAGCTCACCATCCCCCAAAATCTTCAGGGGACCGTCGTCTGCTGTCAGAATCCCAACTTCCATTAAAGAGGCTAGCGTTACTTCTGTCCCGGCATCAAGTTCGGCAAGCCCGCGCACATTGATAATTGTAAACACCTTGCGGTTGACTACAGGAAAATGCTTCAGCTTGGGAATACGACGGTAGAGTGGTAGTTGTCCACCTTCGAACCCAGGTCGGGTACCGCGCCCAGAACGAGACTTCTGTCCACGCATACCGAATCCACAACTAGCACCTTGGCCAGCCGCGATCCCCCGACCTACCCGTCGTTTTCGTCGCTTTGAGCCTGCTTTGGGACGCGCATCCGTAAGTCTCATGACTGTCTTCCTCAAACAAAACTGTGAATACGTTATGCATATAGCTTCTCAACCGGGATGCCTCGCTCCTCGGCCACTTCGCCCAAGGTACGTAATGCATCGAGCGCATCGGCAGCAGCGCGAGCGTTGTTCAGGGGACTATTAGAACCAAGTTGCTTAGCCAGCACGTTGCGGACTCCAGCCAGTTCCAATACAGTTCGTACTGCTCCCCCCGCAATCACCCCAGTACCAGGAGCAGCAGGACGCATAAAAACCTTAGCCCCACCACCAATACCAGTGGAAGGATGTGGGATTGAGTAGGAGCGAGTCAGCGGCACATCAATCAGATGTTTTTTGCCATCGGCAACACCTTTCTTTACTGCGCCAATAACATCTCCAGCTTTACCAACCCCAACCCCAACCTGACCGCGCTCGTTACCGACAACCACGATGGCTCGAAAACTCAGCTTCTTACCACCTTTTACTACTTTAGTAACCCGCCGAATCTGAACAACACGCTCCTGCCATTCTGACTCTTTTTCACGATTGCGGGTATTCTTTCGACGATTCGCCATGGTTACCTACACTTCTACCGACTGAACAACTGGACAATGACCAAGTGTTTTTCTCAAAACGAGAGGCCAGCCTCTCTGGCAGCATCCGCTAACGCTGCAACACGACCGTGATAAAGTTTACCGCCCCGGTCAAAGACAACCTGATTGATACCTTTCGCCAGAGCACGCTCAGCAATCAGCTTACCTACTGCCGCAGAACCTACTTGAGTTCCAGTTTGGCCCTCAGCCCTTACCGTAGATTCCAACGTTGAAGCGGCTACAAGTGTGTGATGAGCAGTATCATCAATAATCTGAGCATAGATATGTTCATTGGACCGAAAAACCGCCAAGCGGGGCTTTTCCGAAGTTCCAAAAATACGCCGCCGGATACGAGCATGACGGCGACGGGTTAATTCCTTGCGACTTGCCTTCATCTTTACTTCTTCCCTGCCTTGCCAGCCTTACGTCGAATCCGCTCACCCGCATACCGTACGCCCTTACCTTTGTAAGGTTCCGGAGGACGAGCTGCCCGAATCTTGGCAGCCACGTTACCGACAACTTCTTTGTCAATGCCGCTCACAGTAACGTTTGTATTATTCTCGACTGCGAACTGAACGCCTTCCGGGGGCTCGAAGACGACCGGATGACTGTATCCTAGGTTCATGTTCAGATTACGTCCTTGAACCTGAGCTCGATAACCTACGCCTTGGATTTGAAGACGCTTCTGAAAGCCTGTAGATACGCCTTCAATCATGTTAGCGATCAGGGTGCGACACAACCCATGACGTTCACGAGCCTTACGCGAGTCATCCTCACGCTGAACCACTACGGCGTCTCCCTCTTGCTGAATGTCGACACCTGAGGGAAGCACCCGTGAGAGTTCTCCTTTGGGTCCCTTAACCGTAACGGCTTCACCATCAATGGTAACCGTTACTTTTCCAGGTATTGGAATCGGTCGTTTACCAATTCGAGACATCAGTCAACCTCCTTTTTAGCTGCCGTGTTGAACAGGCTTGCCCATAGACACTACCAGACATAACAGAGTACCTCTCCCCCAATGCCTCGCTGGCGCGCATCACGATCAGTCATGATGCCACTGGAGGTAGAAATGATGGCAATACCAATTCCTCCCAGTACACGCGGCAGTTCCTTACGGTTTGAGTAAACTCGTAAGCCAGGACGACTGATGCGCTTTAGATTTTTGATGATGGGATCACGAGATTTACCTCGGTACTTTAGGGTAATCACCAGTTTACGCTGGATTCCTTCACCCACCTGCTCATAACTTTCAATGAACCCTTCTTCCTGCAGCACCTTGGCAATGCTCCGCGTCATCTTAGTGGAGGGAATATCCACAGTTTGATGACGGGCCAAATTCGCATTTCGAATCCGCGTCAGCATGTCTGCGATTGTGTCGTTAGCTGCCATAGTCCTCTCCAGTGATTAAACCTAATTCTCCCGGAAGGGCATGCCTAACTCCTTCAGCAAGGCGCGTCCTTCTTCATCTGTGCTAGCTGAAGTCACAATCGTGACGTCCATACCACGTATTTGGTCGATGCTGTCGTATTCGATTTCAGGGAAGATAAGCTGTTCGCGCAGACCCAGGGTGTAGTTTCCTCGCCCGTCAAAGCTTTTGGGGCTGACACCTCGAAAGTCACGAATGCGAGGCAGTGACAAATTGATTAAACGATTCAGGAAGGCGTACATACGCTCGGATCTGAGGGTTACCATGACACCGACTGGCATTCCTTGACGAATCTTAAAACCGGCGATCGCCTTCTTCGCGCGAGTAACGACCGGGCGCTGTCCAGTAATCACACCCATTTCAGTGACTGAAGCTTCCAACGCTTTTGCGTTTTGAGAAGCTTCTCCCAGTCCCCGGTTAACCGTAGCCTTGACTAACTTAGGAACCTGATGAATGTTGGTGTAACCAAACTGTTCCATTAGCTTGGGGACTACCTTGTCGCTGTAAAAAGTTTTTAGCTGTTCGGCCATTGCAAATATCCTCTTGCTTTTCCTGGGCTTGGTCAGGAAAGGTGTTGTGAACCAGCAGGTAAAATAACTGTCTTCTCAGAAGCGGTCATCTAGTCAATGATCTCTCCTGTTTTCTTCAGTACGCGAACTTTCCGCCCATCTTCCGTGTAGGTATAGCCAATACGACTGGCTACTTTTTGCTTTTCGGAATAGAGCATGACTTTAGAGCTATGTATGGGTGCCTCTTCAGTCACAATTTGTCCAGTTTCGCCACTTTGCTGAGGCTTAATATGGCGCGTACGAATGTTTACGCCTTTAACAATGACCTGACTCTTCTTAGGTAACGCAGTAAGTACCTCGCCAACCTTGCCTCGGTCTTTGCCGGAGATAACTTGAACGGTGTCGCCTGATTTCACATGCATTCGATATGTCTTTGACGCTTCCTTCTGTTTCGGCATCACAACACCTCCGGAGCTAGCGAAACAATTTTGGTAAAGTTCTTATCTCGCAGTTCCCGAGCCACAGGCCCAAATACGCGAGTACCTCGAGGGTTACCATCAGGATTGATAATGACAGCTGCGTTGTCGTCGAATCGAATGCTCATACCACTGCTTCGGCGTAGGGCTTTGCGCGTTCGTACAATGACAGCTTTAACCACATCTGACTTCTTGATTGCCATATTGGGAATTGCATCTTTTACCACAGCAACAATCACATCCCCTACGCCAGCATAGGTACGATTGCCACCCAAGACGCGGATGCACATGAGTTTGCGAGCTCCACTGTTGTCGGCCACATTGAGATAAGTTTCTTGCTGAATCATGAGGTGTCTCCTATCAGATCGCAGATGACCGGCTTAAGATATCGGCAACGGCCCATCGCTTGGTCCGACTCAGAGGACGAGTCTCGCGAATGCGGACGCGATCGCCAACGCGACAATCGTTGTCTTCGTCATGGACCTTGTACCGCTTGGTGCGGACCATGATCTTCCCGTATTTAGGGTGAGGAACGCGGTTTTCTACTGCCACAACCACGGTCTTTTCCATCTTGTCGCTGACGACAAGTCCCACTCTTTCCTTAGTTGCCATTCATTTATCCTCCCCTACTCCTCTTCTGTTGCACTGATAATCGCTGCTGGAGTCGGAGACACTTCAGGTTTTGCTGCCGATACCTCCACGGTTGCGAGTCGCTCACGACGAACCGTCATTAATTGAGCCAATCGATGGCGCTCGTGCTTGAACTGATGAAATCCAGACTCCAGCTGACGGGTTGCTTTTTGAAAGCGCAATTCAAACAAACGTCGCTTGGTTGACACGATTGCTTCATCCAAAGCCTGATCGTCTAGCTGACGAGCCTCTTCTACCCTGGGTAACGCCATCTCTAGTTCTCCTGCTCACGGGCAATAACTTTGGTCTTGAAAGGCAACTTGAAAGAGGCCAAACGCATAGCTTCCCGTGCGATATCTTCAGGCACACCGGCAATTTCAAAAATGACGCGACCGGGCTTAACGACCGCCACCCAAAATTCTGGATTTCCCTTACCAGAACCCATCCGAGTTTCCGCAGGGCGCATAGTGATGGGCTTATCAGGAAAGACTCGAATCCAGATTTTGCCGCCCCGCTTAACATAACGAGTCATGGCTCGTCGAGCGGCCTCGATCTGCCGCGAGGTCAACCAACAAGGTTCAGTTGCTTGCAGGGCATACTCACCAAAACTGACCTTATTACCCCGCTGGGCCATCCCTCTCATGCGACCGCGGTGCTGCTTTCTGAATTTTGTTCGTCTAGGACTTAGCATGGCTCAAACTCTTGCCTACAAATCACATTGGAATTTAATGGCCCAGCAAATATCTGGGAATACAGAGAGGAACTTATGCCTCGTTAGAGCGATCTTCGAACTGCTGACGTCGTCGTTGTTGTCGCCGTCGCGGTTGAGCAGTATTAGCGGGCGCTTGATCTTCTTGCCCCGGAATGACTTCGCCCCGGAATATCCAAACTTTAATGCCCAAAACACCGTAGGTCGTTTGAGCGATTTTGTAGGCGTAGTCTACATCTGCTCGCAGCGTGTGAAGTGGAACTCGCCCTTCACGGGTCCACTCAGTTCGGGCAATCTCGGCACCATTCAAGCGCCCACTCACCTGCACCTTGATCCCTTCAACACCAGCTCGCTGAGCTCGCTGTAAGGTTTGACGGACAACTCGGCGAAAGGCAACTCGTCGCTCTAATTGCTGCACAATATATTCAGCCACCAAAGCTGCATCAGCATCAACACGAGCAACTTCCACCACATTGATACGGATTTGACGACTAGAGTCACGCAACTCTTTCTGCAGACCTACCCGTAATGCCTCAATGCCGCTGCCACCACGGCCTACAACCACACCGGGACGCGCCGTCCGAATCTCTAAATCAATTTGATCAGCCTTCCGTTCGATCCGAATGTCGGAAATCCCAGCATTATTAAGGTTTTTCCCGATGTATTCTCGGATGATATGGTCCTCTCGCAGGAGTTGAGGATAGCGATCGCTATCGGCATACCAGCGAGAGCGGTGGTCTTGAACAATCCCAAGACGAAAGCCAGTTGGATGAATCTTTTGTCCCACGCGTAATCTCTTTAACTCCAATGACGGCTGTAAGCATTAATGCGACAGATGGCTTTGACAAATCTCCCTATTCGCTGGGAGCTACTGCAATTGTGATATGGCATGTAGGCTTACGAATTTGATAAGCCCGACCTTGTGCTCGGGGACGATAGCGACGCAGCGTCGGCCCAGCATCAGCAAAGGCTTCGCTCACAACTAGAGAAGCCGGATCCAAACCGTTATTATGCTCAGCATTGGCGACCGCTGACCGTAGAGCCTTCAATACAGGATCACAGGCTCGGTAAGGCATAAATTCCAGAATGATGAGCGCTTCCCGATAAGTTCGACCTCGAATCTGGTCGAGGACCCGGCGCACCTTATGGGGCGACATACGAATGTAGCGGGCAACCGCTTTGACCTGTGCAGTGGTATCAACAGCCATGGGACTCTCCGACTCAGTAATTATCGACGTGCTTTCTTATCACTTTTGGCGTGCCCTCGGAAGGTCCGAGTCGGGGCAAATTCACCAAGCTTATGACCCACCATTTGCTCGGTAACATAGACAGGAACATGCTGACGGCCATTGTGGACCGCGATCGTGTGCCCAATCATCTGAGGCAAGATCGTTGATGCCCGCGACCAAGTCTTGACGACCTGTTTATCTCCTTTGACATTCATGGCTTCAATTTTTCGCATGAGATGATCAGCCACAAAAGGCCCTTTTTTTAAGGAACGGGACATAACCTTTAAAACCTCGCAATACTACTCAAAATGTTGATAGTCGTTACCAATACAACCAGTTGGTCAGGCTTACGCATTCCGACCACCCCGACCACGCTTAGAAACACGACGACGGCGACGAACAATCAAAGCATCACTTCGCTTGTTCTTTTTCCGAGTTTTCTTACCTAACGCTGGCTTCCCCCAGGGTGTGACAGGACCACTACGGCCAATTGGAGCACGTCCCTCACCCCCTCCATGGGGGTGATCAACTGGATTCATCACACTGCCACGAACCTCCGGACGACGCCCCAGCCAGCGCTTGCGTCCCGCTTTTCCCAAGGTCACGTTACGGGCATCGACATGACCTACCTGACCGATAGTTGCGTAGCACTCACGACGAACCATACGGACCTCGGTTGAAGGTAGCTTGAGGGTGACGTAGCCCCCCTCTTTAGCTACAACTTGGGCTGAAGTGCCTGCAGCGCGAACAATCTGTCCGCCTTTACCGGGCTGTAACTCAACATTGTGAACAACCGTACCCAATGGCACCTTGTAAAGTGGCAATGCATTGCCTACTTCAATCGGCGCTTCTGGTCCAGAAACAACCTCTGTACCAACTTTCAATGAGGCCGGGTGTAGAATGTAGCGTTTCTCGCCATCTTGATATTGCAATAAGGCGATTCGGGCATTGCGATTAGGGTCGTATTCGATAGACACAACCGTTGCCGCAATATTGTGCTTATTCCGGCGAAAGTCAATGATGCGATAAAGTCGTTTGTGCCCTCCACCTCGATGGCGACAGGTGATGACGCCTCGATTGTTTCGTCCCTTAGGACGATGGACCGAGACAGTCAATGACTTTTCGGGTTTAGAACGGGTTATTTCAGAGAACTCAGAAACAGTTCGCTCGCGAGTTCCAGGGGTATAGGGGCGATAGGAACGAATGCCCATGGCTACACTCTCTTGATAAACGTCATTGACTGCATACAAACCTAAAAGCTTAGAGCTTCCTAGACATCTGGGAATAGAGGAATCGAATCGCCCGGAGCCAGTGTCACAACCGCGCGCTTATAACGGGCTCGAAACCCTTCAGTTCGACCAAACCGCCGCTTCTTACGCGGTGGATTGATAGTGCTCACGCTGACTACTGTGACGTCAAACAGCTCTTCAATCGCGCTTCTGATCTCAGGTTTTGTTGCTTCGAGGTGACCCCCAAAG
>JBCBJE010000104.1:0-10054 GCA_038523735.1 Cyanobacteria bacterium J06626_18
ACTTTGCCTAACGACGCGACCAAGAAAACGCGTAACTATTTACATCAACTGCCCCCGTTTCTGACGCTCGATGCGATCGCATATATTACGCAATTGGGAGTGCAGCATCTATTAGTGGACATTCCGTCTGTGGATCGAATTATGGACGGTGGTCACTTGCGTGTGCATCGTCATTTTTGGGGGATTACCCCAGGTAGCTATGACGTTGATCCTGAAGCGGCTTCTCAAAAAACCATCACAGAGATGGTCTTTATCCCAGAACACATTGCCGATGGTTATTACCTAATGAACCTGCAGTTTCCTCCGTTTGTAGCTGATGTTGCCCCCTGCCGCCCCTTACTCTATAAAATTCTGCAAAGTCCCGAGGTGTCAACCTAAGCTGAGAAATTTCGGTAACGGGAGAATCCAGAAGTCAGAAGTCAGAAAAGCACTGGATTCTGGCTCTTGGTTCCCGACTCCTGACTCGCATCAAAATAGTGACCTTTATGAAGCAAAACCCCACTGATTTGTTATCTTTCCATCAGGTTGACCCCAGCCGTGGATTTTTGCCCGCTGAAGATCCACTGGAGCGTTTACCAGATGCCTTTTTAGCTTGGGAACGGGTAGCCGACCAGCTGCCCGGTCTATTGATGGCGTCACAGCTACGGCAGGTTTTGGCAAAGCTACCCGCGCTAGACGTTCAAAGGCTAGAGGGAGAAGCCCAACGGCGGCGGGCGATATTGCTCCTGTCTTTTTTTGCCCATGGCTATGTTTGGGGCGAAGACGAGCCTGCAACTGTTTTACCTGCCGGCGTCGCAATTCCCCTTTGGCAAGTTGCCGAAACGCTCGGTCGCCTGCCCATCTTGGCTCACGCCTCTGTAGTTCTGCACAACTGGCGTCGTTTAGATCCCTCAAAGCCGCTGCAGCTTGGCAATCTCGCAACGCTGCAATTATTTTTGGGAGGATTGGATGAACAGTGGTTTTATTTAGCTACTGTTGCCATTGAGGCCGCAGGCGCTCCGAGTTTACTGCCCCTAGCAACGGCTCAGGCCGCAGTCGCAAGAGACCATTTGGGAGTCGTGGCTGAGCAGTTAGAACGGATTGCCACTGTGATTGAAGCGATGCAGGACGCGCTGCTGCGGATTGCTGAGCGATGTGACCCCTATATTTTCTTCCATCGGGTGCGCCCCTTTTTGACTGGGTGGCCAGAACCCGGCGTTGTGTATGAAGGCGTCAGCGATCGTCCCTACAAGTTTGCTGGCGGTAGCGCTGCCCAGAGTTCGTTAGTCCAAGCCTTGGATGCTGGGCTCGACATTCGTCATGAGGAGGGACGATCCCATGCGTTCTTAAACGACATGCGATCCTATATGCCACCCCTGCACCGACGCTTCATTAAAGCCTTGGAAGCAGGACCCTCCGTGCGGACTTGTGTGTTACGTCACTGTCAGGATTATCCTGCCCTAGCCGATCATTACAACGCCTGCATCACACGGCTTGATTGCTTTCGGCGAACCCACATGGAAATTGCTGTGAAATACATCATGCACCAGAGTTCTGCGCATTCCCAAGGGACAGGCGGCACCCATTTCGTGCGCTTTTTGAAGGATGTCGAGCGTGATACAAAGGCGAATTTGATTTGTCAAGGTCGGTAAGGAGGTTTTGTGGCTGTACTTTCAAGGCGGGTTGATGAACTGCCTCGTTCGTTTACGATGGGGCTGCCCTCAGCAGCGCGGGCGATGTTGGCAGAGGGATTAGAGGTATCGGTGTTGCGGGCAGGACAACCGGATTTCAACACGCCCCCTCACATTGTTGAAGCCGCGATCGCGGCGCTGGAAACGGGTAAAACAACCTATGGACCGCCGGCTGGCATCCCGGCGTTACGAGGAGCGATCGCACGGAAGCTGCGACGCGAAAATCGCCTACGCTACGAGTCCGAGGCGGTAGTGGTAACCAATGGAGCCAAGCAAGCACTGTTCAATTTGATGCAGGTGTTGCTGGAGCCGGGGGATGAGGTGATTATTCCAGCCCCTTACTGGCTAAGTTATCCCCACATGGTGCATTTGGCGGGAGGAAAACCAGTAATTGTTGCGACTGACAAGGCAACGGGCTGTCGTATGACGCCGGATCAGTTGCAGCAGGCGATTACGCCTCGCACTCGGCTCGTAATTTTCAATTCACCCTCGAATCCAACGGGTGTGGTTTACACACCTGCAGAGGTGCGGGCGATCGCTGAGGTGATTGTGTCGGCAGATGTCAAAGTCGTGTCTGATGAAATCTACGAGCACATCCTGTATGACGAGGCCAAACACCTGAGTATTGGTTCAATTGACCCTGAGGTTATGGCTCGAACGATAACAGTCAACGGGTTATCAAAAGCCTATGCGATGACGGGGTGGCGTGTGGGCTATGTGGCAGCCCCGCTTCAAATAGCTCAGGCAGTGACGACCTTGCAAGGTCATAGCACGTCAAATGTGTGTACGTTTGCCCAGTATGGGGCGATCGCAGCCCTAGAGGGACCACAGGACTTTCTCTTAGCAATGCGTCGGACCTTTGCCGAGCGCCGTCGAATGGTCATTAAATTACTTGATGATATTCCGGGGCTGACGTATATGCGTCCCGATGGCGCGTTTTATGTATGGGTCGATATCAGCCAAACGGGGTTGGGGTCAGAGGTGTTTTGCGATCGCCTGTTGACAGAAGCTCAAGTCGCAGCGGTACCAGGTATCGCATTTGGAGCCGATGACCATATCCGATTGTCCTATGCAGTCAGCAAGGAAACCTTAGAGTCAGGACTCGCAGGACTTAATCAATTCATGCACAGGCGTTAGATACTGATATCAGGGGTACTCCTGTAAGGCTGAAGGCTCTGACCTCGGTGATTTTGACGTTGACGAGCTGACCTTTAAGCTCTTCTAGGCTGCCTTCGCAGAAAGTAAGACGATTGCCACGGGTGCGTCCCATGACCTGTTTGGGGTTTTTGGGGTTTATAGCTTCGACCAAGACTTCCTCAATGCGATCGCCATAGCGCAGCGATCGCTCCGTTGCTTTCTGGCCAACTAGATGATTGAGTCGTTGCAAGCGATCGGCTTTGACCGCTTCGCTGAGCTGATTGTCCCAGAGCGCGGCGGGGGTATTGGGACGCGGCGAATAGGCAGCCGTATTGAGCTGATCAAAGCCAATATCTTCAACCAGTTGCAAGGTGTTTTGGAACTGGTCTTCGGTTTCGCCCGGAAACCCAACAATGGCGTCGGCACTAATCGCAGCATCCGGCATGTAGGTGCGAATGGTGTCGATGATGCGGCGATATTTCTCATGGGTATAGCCCCGCGCCATCGCTTTCAGCACATCATTATCGCCAGACTGGAAAGGAATGTGGAAATGCTCACAGACCTTGGGCAGTTCAGCGCAGGCTTTGATTAGTCGCTCGGTGAAGTAACGAGGATGGCTGGTGGCAAACCGAAGGCGTTCGATACCGGGTACGTCATGAACGTAATACAGCAGATCAGTCAGCGTGTTTTGGCGGCGACCTTCAGGTGTGATGCCAGGTAGGTCACGTCCGTAAGCATCGATGTTTTGCCCCAGTAGCGTGACTTCTTTGTAGCCCTGTTGACCCAGCACCTCCATTTCGGCCCGAATTGCCTCCGGAGTACGCGATTGCTCCACGCCTCTAACATTGGGCACAACGCAGTAGGTACAGCGCTCATTACAGCCGTAGATGACATTTACCCAAGCTGTGACTATGCTGTCACGTCGAGGCTTGGTAATGTCCTCCATGATGTGAACCGGGTCAGTCGCGACGACCTGACTTCCCTCAAAGACCTGTTCCAGCAAATCTTCTAAACGGTTGGCGTGTTGTGGTCCCATTACCAAGTCCAGTTCCGGTACCCGGCGCAGCAGCTTCTCACCTTCTTGCTGAGCGACGCAGCCCGCCACGACTAGGGTCAGCTCAGGATTCTCATGCTTGCGCTTGGCCTGCCGTCCCAGGTAGGAATAGACCTTTTGCTCGGCATTATCGCGAATCGTGCAGGTGTTGTAGAGTATCAAGTCGGCCTGTAAGGGATCGGCTTCCCATTCCATGCCCATGTTTTCCAAAATGCCAGCCATGCGCTCAGAGTCGGCTTTATTCATCTGGCAGCCGAAGGTGGTGACGTGATAGCGGCGAGGAACAGTGGAAGACATAGCAGGCAAAACAGGAATTGGAACTGTCAGCAGTCTCTCATCTTAGCGTGTGTTTACGGGAGCTGGAAGTGCTGTCCTCTTACTCGGGAAGGGAAAGGGGAAAAGGTCCAAGGGGAAGGGGAAAGGGAGTAGAGGGTGGAAGGGTAATGGGTGATAAGGTGTCTTGTTTGGGTAGCGATCGCCTTTATTCCTCAGAAGGGCGGCAGCGGCCTTCAACATCACAAGCTAAGCGCTCCTCACGTTGGGCGATGACAGTCTGAAGGCTGGGACGTCCGGTTACTTGCAAGCGCCAGTCGGCCCAGATGTCGTACAGCTTATCGACGAGGGGACCGATGAGAGGCCATCGGGTTGGGGCGTACATCCAGCCAATGCCGAGAATGCTGTAAATCCGTCGGAAAACTTCGACATTTTTGATGACGGTACCATCGGGCAAAACGGCATGAATGCGCCCCATGGCTGTAGCAAAGTCAACGCCGCCGTTCGCAGCAGGGCTGTAGCCATCGTCGGCAATGTCAACAAAGTCAACCAGACCCCGCCCAGCATCTTTCTTTTGCAGAAAGTTCACCTCGCGTAGGCAGAGTGGGCAATCGCCGTCGTAGAGCAGCTTGATCTGCCAATTTTGGGTGGAAGCCGCTTCAGGGAGAGAAGCTGCTTGAGAAGGGGAAGTGCGATCGCGAGCAGGAGAGGAAGTCATCGTTCAAGGCTGAGGTAGACATGGTAAGCAATTATTTGCCTACCCCATAGTTTAAGAAACTTTACATGAGTTTGGCACAGAGATATGCGAAGCGGCTTCTACGGAAGACCGACATGAACGTGTTCCCGCTTCATGGCACACTGACACTATCCTGCCTCTAGTATTCGCGTTTCTCCAAATAATGTCGTTCTTGCCTGTTGCCGAAAACGCCGCTATTCTGAAAGCCCTGTTACACAGCGGAGAGCAGGCACGCCAAGCTGCCTCTCAGCCCTTTGAGGTCTTTGAGAAAGGGCGTGAGGATTATGTGACAACGGTTGATCGGGAATTGGATCGCTATTTGTCGGGTATTTTTGCCGCTCAGTTTCCTAACGACGGCATTGTTACCGAAGAAAATCAAACTTCTGCGTCTGAATTTCTGGCGACTCATCCGAGGCTCTGGTTTATTGACCCTATTGATGGCACTGAGGACTTTATCAATCATGGCCAGCACTATTCTGTCATGGTGGGTTTGTTGGTAGACGAAAAACCTCAAGCGGGGTGGGTCTATGCCCCTGCTCAACAGCGGCTGTATTGGGGTGGAGCGGATTGGGGCCTATTTCAGCAGGACGGAGAGGGGCAAACTGTCCCGTTCGTGCCCCGAGTGCCAAAGTTGTCTGACAACCGCACCACGCTGTTTGGCAGTCGCGACCAGCGTCGCTTTGGCACCGCGATCGCCCAACGCCTTCCCGATCTTCAGTTTGAGTCCATTGGCAGCTTCGGTCTCAAAGTGCTGGAAGTAATGAAGGGGCAAGCCGGACTATATGTGTATCTCAATGGGCGAGTGAAGCTCTGGGATACGACCGGACCCCTAGCCCTAGCCCTAGCCGCTGGTTTGCACTGCTGTGATTTGGACGGTAACCCTATCCGATTCGACGCCAATAGCGTTTACCTACAAACCCTCATTCATCGACAGCCCATGATCATTGGCTGGCCCGAATACATCGAGGCGTTTCGACCTGCCATCCGGGAAGCTGTAATCGCTGTACGCAGTCAGGAGCTGGCTTTGGGGTGAGGGAGTGGAAAGGGGAAAAGGTAGTGGCTAAGGGGAAAGGAAGAAAGGGGAGCGACGGAGGGAGAGTAGGGGGCAAAATCCTGTAAGGGCGAGGCATTTGGCCCATATACCCATCATCTATCGAGACTCCATGCCCAAATGCCTTGCCCCAACCCCACCAATCGCCATCAACTATCAACGATTAACCAAAACCCCATCACCCTACTACCCATCCACCCATCCACTCCCCTTCAGTCCGGATCCCGCTTTAAGTACCGAGGTCGTTTACGATGACGGGGATCGGCTTGGGCCAGGTACCAGCGTCGCCATAGATTTGAGGTTCGCAAGGCTAGCCATAGTAGTAGTAGGGCTATGAGTCCACCTTGATGGGGAGCATCGAAGGCAAAGAACACCAAGCAAACGCAAATGATATCGGCCAGTAGGACAAGCCAGATAGAAGGGGTGCGGAGGCGATAGAGCCAGCCCAGTTGGACGAGATGGAGGGCTAGGGCGATCGCGCCCCCCAAAAAACCCATCAAACCTGGTAGCCACGTTAGCCATTCTTCAAGATTGAAGCTACGAGCAATAGTGATCCCTACAATCGCCCCAACTGCTGGACTCAGAAGGACTTCAATGGTCTGAAAAAAGCGCTGAACCAGTCGCCGCTTTGAAAGTGTCAGTTCAGCCAGTGTCCAACTTACTAATGCCCCCACGACGATTGCTGGCGGCAAGTGAGACAGAACCGGAACTTTGGCCCACAAATCGCCTGACATGAAACCAATCATGAGCAGGGGTAGGGCCAAACGAAAGCCGGCAGCAGCGGAAATGGAGAGGACTGCTAGTAGCTCGGTAATAATCACAATTGTGTGTCGGACTGGCTATGCTGTGTATGGAGGGCACCCTCTTTTGAAGATGATCCTAGCTGTCTGACGAACAGTCGTACTGTTCACTGATAGCTTATTTGCTGGAAATTTGCTCGTGGCACCTCAAGAACGCGCACAGGTGCCAGCTTTCAGATATCAACATAAACTACCTGACATGTCACCTTCATCGGATAAAGCAATTCTTCAAGAACTAAAAAACCAGGCTTGGATTCTAGGAGGCTTGGTGGTTCTGCTGTGGGGTATTCAGATAGCGAATGCCTTTGTGTTTGGGGGCAATTTGGCTGGCTTCGGCATTCGCCCCAGAAACGTAATTGGGCTGCAAGGTATTCTCTGGGCTCCTTTCTTGCACGGGGGCTTTGCACATCTGATTGCCAATACGCTTCCTCTCGTGACGTTGGGTTGGCTCGTCATGTTGCAAGAAACAGCCGACTTCCTGATCGTGACTGTGATTGCAGCGTTTGTGAGCGGCTTGGGAACTTGGCTGATCGGGGCACCTGCATCCGTGCATGTGGGGGCGAGTGGAATTATATTCGGCTACTTCGGTTACCTGCTACTACGTGGCTGGTTCGAACGTAGTGCCGTCTCACTGGCATTATCGGTTCTCGTAATTTCTTTGTATGGCGGTTTGATTTGGGGCGTCTTTCCCGTTCAGCAAGGAATTTCTTGGGAAGGTCACCTGTTTGGTTTTATCGGTGGGGGGATTGCGGCGCGTCTGTTGGCCAAGCGGCGTTAGGGAGATGGGGAGATGGGGTGTAATACCACTTCCACAGATCACTGCTACAGATCAAGAATCTGTAAGGGCGCACGGCTGTGTGCCTTGGACGAAATGTGTAGCTGCCCACACAGAATTGGTATAAATCGTAGGGGCAGGTTCAGCTAATCGCTGTGCGGGCAGTCCAACTCCTTTCGCTCAAAACCTACCCAGACTGTCGCGCCATCAACCACCAACCATCAACCACCAACCATCAACCACCAACCATCAATGATGAACCCAGAACCCAGAACCGTAGAGGAAACCGATCGCTCGACGTGAAGAACGGGAAGACTCGATGCTTTCTCTTGAAACACGCCTTGACCTTGCGCCGATCACCTTAAACAAGCTTTCTTAAAGAAAATGCCAGTACCCCAAAATTTCGGGATGCTGGCATTTTAGTGTCGTAGATGTCTCAGCTCAGGGTTAGGCGGCTGAAACCTGAACGCTCTTCAGAATGTAATCGTCTGACCCGGTGTTGGAGACAACGGTAAAGGTGAACTCAGTGCCCACGCCGTTGAATGGGGAAATGTCCAGCGGCAGCGACTTCGGACTAGTTGAAGCCTCCCCGGACACAATCGAGGTGCCGTTTACCAGAATGGCAAAGTCATCGTCACTGTTGGCCGAGTTGAAGCTCACAGTTTCGAGCTTGACGGGGGCATCAAACGTTAGTGTGAGTTCCTCCAATCCGCCTGTACCTGAGTTGTCACCGCCAGGTCCTTTGCCATCAATTTCGACATTAAAGGCATCAGCAGGGTCGGTTTCACCGGCAACGCCTAAGCCATTGTCAGTGCGTGTGATGTTTTTGGCGACTCCTGCTTCACGCGCCGTTGCGATGACGCTGATGGCTCCGCTACCTGGCTCTGGTGCAACCGTAAAACTGGGCGCCTGGGCATCCGTCCCGCTGAAGTTATAGGTGATCAGTGGATTGGAGAGCTGCGTTCCGTCGTTATCGAGGATGGTGGCAGTGCCTGTGGCCGCTGCAATGTTGGCTCCCGATGCATCAGCAAGCGTGACAGTGAAGGTTTCATCCGCCTCGATCGCAAGATCCTCCCCAATCGTGACTGCGATCGCTTGCTTAGTCTCGCCAGCAGCAAAGGCTAGCGAGCCGTTCACGCTACCGTAGTCTGGCCCGAATACAACGTCCTGCGCGGTACCATCGGCAGTGGCAAAATCGACGGTTACAGGTGAGTTACTGGCTGGGGATAGGCTAACCGTGAAATTAGCCGTTCCTGCACTTTCATCAAACGCAACCGTGTCGATAGACAGTTCTGGCAAGGTAGCAACTTCGTTGTCGGCGATGGTGCCGGTGGCGATGCTGTTGGCAAGGGTCGTGCCTACAGCGTTGCTCAAGTTGACGGTGAAAGTCTCAGCGACCTCGTTGGCGGTATCGTCGAGAATGTCAACTGCGATCGCCTGTGCGGTTTCACCGGCAGCGAAGGTGAGAGTTCCGGTTGTTGCCGTATAGTCACTCCCCGCAGCAGCGGTCCCGTCTGCTGTAGTGTAGTCCACTGTGATAGGGGTATCACTGGCGGCTGAGAGGTTAGCGGTAAAGGTTGCAGTCCCTGCATCCTCATTCACGCCAACATCGGCAATAGAGAGACTTGGCGAACTCGGACTGTTGCCTACTGCTACGATCTCGATGCCAGAGAGCCAGGGGTTGCCGACTTCGGCATGGCGAAACTCAAGATCCAGCGTGCCATCAGCTACAGGAACTGTGTGGGAGCGCATGAGACCTACCCGTTTCCCGCCAGCGAGATTCACCACGTCGATGCCGTCAAAGGCTAAGGGGACTGCCCCTTCAACCGCGACATCGAAGACGCGATCGCCGGCATTGCTTGTCCACCACTCGGAGAAGTAGAGTCGCACCTCAACCTCGCTACCGGGCTCGACGTCAAAGGCCCACTGCATATTGGGGTTGGCCTTGGGGTCGTGGCGTACAGTTTGGAAAATTGGCTGAGTTTGGGCTCCGGCAGGCAACGTGGGACTGCTTAGATTGACGCTGTTATTGGAGGCGTAGAGGCGTGCTCCGCCAGCCCCAACTCGATGCGCCGAAGGGCTGCCAGCGGTATCGGCACTCCAAGCCAAGTCGCCATCGGGAGCATCTATTTCAGCACCGCCGACATTGACACGGTACAGGACACCTGAGTCTGGTAAGTCGTTGTCATCAACAGTGGCGATCGCCACTCCATCTGCCAAAGACGCGCCACCAGTGGGATTGATCAGGCTGATACTGAAGGTTTCGTCGCCCTCAAAGTCAGCATCTTCCAAAATGCTCACGGGGAAGGACTGCGTTGTTTCTCCTGCAGCAAAGGCCAAGGTACCGCTGGTAGGTGTGTAGTCGCTATCAGCGATTGCCGTGCCATCGGCAGTGGCGTAGTCCACCGTGATGGCTGCATCACTGGCTTTGGAAAGGTCCACCGTAACCGTTGCCGTATTAGCGTCTTCATCCACGCTCACATCCGCAATCGTGAGAGCGGGCGGAATATTGCCGGCAGCGATGACCTCAATGCCAGACAGCCAGGGATTGCCAGCAG